>JAIOQK010000257.1 GCA_021413425.1 Mycobacterium sp. | reverse complement strand
AGTCCGCGGTGCAGCCGGGCCTGCGCTCGGCGCACGGCGTTGATCCACCCGTAGGTGATGGGGAAGCCGCCGACCGGTTTGAACCGCAGGTTGTAATCGAACTCGCCGTGGTAATCGCGGTGCAGTGTCAGCCCGTAGCCCCCCTCACCGGCCGGCCGCAGGACGCGGGTCTTGCGGACCCTCGACACCGCTCCGATCGCCGTCGCGGTGAGTCGGGTGCGAAGGATCGCCGGACCGCGCAGATCCAGGAATGGGCTGTTGAGCACCAAACCCGCCGGACCCACCGTGGCGGTGGAACCGCGGCGGCGCAGCCGGTCCAACCACAGCGACACCACCAGACCGCCGGTCGAGTGCCCGTACACCAGTACCCGGCCCCGCGGGTTCTCCCCGGCGATGACCGAACACGCCCACTCCAGTTCGCGGTCGTAGCGGGACAGGTCGGTGGTGAAATGCGGGGTCTGGCCCTCCCGCCAGGACCGGCCGCACTTGTGCAGATCGATGCCGTAAAAGCGGATGCCGCGGCCCGCGAAGTGCTCGACGAGTTCGGTGTTGAAGAAGTAGTCGGTGAATCCGTGCACCGCCAGCACGGTGTGGCGGGCCGGGCGATCATCCGCGCGGCGCACCAGGGTGGCGAACAACTCGCCCTCGCCGTCGGGGTCGGGTCCCAGCGGGTAGGTCATCTGCCGGTAGCCGGACAACTCGTCGTCGGCCCAGGAGGGCTCGGCCACCGCTGGTGTCACAGGGACCAACGATAGTTCGCCGCAGCCTGGCAGGTGGCCGGGCGGAGGCCGGGATAACCTAGCCCCATGTCTGAACACGCCAAGACTGACGCCGTCCTGGACGAGCGTCTCGCCGCCGCGGCCGCCGCCCGGGTGCCGGGTCTGCAACCCCGCGCCGCGCGCGCGGGACTGGTGTGACCGCGGCGTTGCGCCGATGCCGCGGCACCGAACTGGACGCGGCCATGCTCTACGAACTGCTCAAGCTGCGGGTGGAGGTCTTCGTCGTCGAGCAGAACTGCCCCTATCCCGAACTCGACGGACGCGACCTGCTCGGTGAGACGCGGCACTTCTGGCTGGCGAACTCCGCCGGTGACGTCACCTCCACGCTGCGGCTGATGGAGGAATTCGACGATGGCCGCACGGTGTTCCGGATCGGACGGGTGGCCACCATGAAGACCGAACGCGGCCGCGGCCACTCCACCCGACTGATGCAGGCCGCGCTGGCCGAGGTCGGCGACGACCGCTGTGTGATCAGCGCCCAGAGTCACCTCGCGCAGATGTACGCGCGGCACGGTTTCATCCCCGACGGTGCGGAGTTCGTCGAAGACGGCATTCCGCATGTCCCGATGTTGCGGGCGGCGCGACGGTGACCGCCCCGTATCCGTTCAGCGCGATCGTCGGCCACGAGAGGTTGCGGCTGGCGATGCTGCTGTGTGCGGTTCGCCCGGAGATCGGTGGGGTGCTGATCCGCGGCGAGAAGGGCACCGCTAAATCGACCGCGGTGCGGGCGCTGGCGTCGGTGCTGGCCGGCGCGGACCCGGCCGCGAAGCTGGTGGAACTGCCCATCGGCGCCACCGAGGACCGGGTGGTCGGTTCGCTCGACCTGCAGAAGGTGCTGCGCGACGGTGAGCATGCGTTCGCACCCGGGCTGCTGTCCCGCGCGCACGGCGGGGTGCTCTACGTCGATGAGGTCAACCTGCTACCGGATCACCTGGTCGACATCCTGCTCGATGCCGCCGCGATGGGCCGGGTGCACATCGAACGTGACGGCGTCTCGCACTCGCACGAGGCGCGCTTCGTGTTGATCGGGACGATGAACCCCGAGGAGGGCGAACTGCGTCCGCAGCTGCTCGACCGGTTCGGCCTCACCGTCGACGTGGCCGCATCCCGTGAGGTCCCCGTGCGCAGCGAGGTGATCCGCCGGCGGCTGGCCTACGAGGCCGATCCGCACGCCTTCGCCGCCCGCTACGCCGGTGCCGACGGTGCGCTGGCCGATCAGATCGCGGCCGCGCGGGCGGTGGTGGACTCGGTGATGCTCCCGGACGCCGAGTTGGACCGGATCGCCGCGCTGTGCGCGGCGTTCGACGTCGACGGTATGCGCGCCGATCTGGTGCTGGCGCGCAC
>JAIOQK010000256.1 GCA_021413425.1 Mycobacterium sp. | reverse complement strand
GGGCGGTGTCCTCGATGCGCCGGCTTTCTGACCTCGACGCTGTACTCGACCAGGAGCGCAATCGCACCCAATTCTGAGTCGGACTGCAGAATTCGTGAAACAGCCCGGTTCCATCAGCCGATAAGCCCGGTGGAGCGTGCTGCGCTATGTTCGATAGCGGCAGAAAGGTAGTGCGTTGACGAAGCTCATCCCCGCGGCAGGTGTCGCGGTAGCTGTGGCGGCGGGTTGCGCTGCAGCTGCTCTCGGGATGGGTGCCAGCAGCGCTGACCCGGCCTCCAACAGCACCTACAACGTGGTCGGCGAGCCTTACGCCAAGGCCGTGGCGATCCTGCGCGCCCAGGGTGTGCCGGCCAGCTTCGGCGGGTCGGTGGGTAGCGACGTACCGCAGGCGCTGTGCATCGTGAGCAGCCAGAAGGTTCTCGGTACCGGCAAGATGACGCTGATGCTGGACTGCACCGAGGCCGCGCAGCCCGAGCTGCCCAGCGCCACCTCAGTGGCGAACTCCCCGACCAGCGGGGTGCAGAGCCCTGACGAGGGAAGCCGGCCCACCGCCGGTGCACCCGGCGTGGTCACCGTGGTGCCCACCCGCGTCGGCTGATTGCGGGCTGGTCGCCGGTTAGACTTATGCGATGGCGCGGTCTAGTCGTTTGACCAAGGAGATCGATCCGGGTCCGGTGCAGATCCAGGCCCGCAAGGTCAGCTTCGATGTCGCCGACGCACCGCTGCACTGGATTCCGGGTCACCCGGTGGCCTCCAATGTGATCGGGTTGCTCAATATCGTTCTTCCTGCCGCGGAGCGCTGGTTCGTCGCGACGTATACCGAGGCGCTCCCGCTGGTGAAGGATCCGAAGCTGGCCGAGGACATGCGCGGATTCATAGGCCAGGAGGCAATTCACGCGGACACCCATGAGCGGATGCTGCACGACTTCATGGAGGCGCGCGGGATGGACCCCGGGCCCGTCCTGGAGCAGATCGAGTACGTCTTCGCGCGGATGCTCGCTCCGAGCACCTCAGCGGATCCACGGCGGCGGCGAAATCACCTGTGCGATCGGCTGTGGCTGATCGCCGCGATTGAGCACTACACCGCCGTGCTCGGCGACTTCGCCCTCAACTGCTCCTGGGACGAGCACGGTGCCGACCCCACACTGGCGGATCTGTTCCGTTGGCATGGCAGCGAGGAGGTCGAGCACCGCTGCGTCGCCCATGACGTCGCCACGTACTTCCATGACAGCTATTTCGACAGGATCCGGTCGATGGCGCTGGCCGTGACGATGATCTTCGCCTTTTTCGAGCGGGGCGGCTGGTACCTCTGTCGGACGGACCCCGAGGTGAACATGACCTGGCCGCAGATGCAGCGCATGCGCTTCCGCGACTCCAAGCTCCGGCTACTTCCGACCTACCGGAAGTTATTTGGCACCAACACCTTTGCTTACTTCAAGCCTGGCTATTCACCCGAGCACATCGGCTCCACAGCGCAGGCGGTGGCCTACCTGGCCAGCTCCCCCGCCGCCCGGGCCGCGCACTCCTGACCGTGCTGCGCCGCCTGCGGTCCGCTCCGACTCCGCTGCTCGGTATCGCCGATGCTGCTCTCGCCGGTGTCCTCGCGGTGACCGGCACCGTGCGCCGCTCGGCTGTGCCGCGTGCGATTGACCGCACCATCGCCCTGACGGTTGTCGATCGCCGGATAGTGGCCCACGACCACAATGTGGTCGCCCTCACCCTGGCCGCCCGTGACCGCGGAGAGCTGCCGGCCTGGCACCCCGGTGCCCACCTGGACATCCGTCTGCCCAGCGGCCGCGTCCGCCAATACTCACTGTGCGGCGAACCCGCCCTGCGCGACACCTACCGGATCGCGGTGCGCAGAATTCCCGGCGGTGGCGGCGGCTCGGTCGAGGTCCACGACACCCTGAATGTCGGGACTGCCGTCACGACCAGCGGCCCGCGCAACGCCTTTCCACTCAGCATCCCCGGCTATGGCTCCCCGGCGCAGCGGCTGCGGTTCATCGCCGGGGGTATCGGCATCACTCCCATTCTGCCGATGCTGGATCTGGCCGATCGGCTCGGCGTGGAATGGTCCATGATCTACACCGGTCGCAGCCTTGAGAGCATTCCATTTCTCGACGACGTCCGTCGGTTCGGTCCGCGGGCGATCATCCGCACCGATGACGTCGGTGGGCTGCCGACCGCAGATGAACTACTCGGGCAATGCCGTTCGGGTACAACGGTGTACGCGTGCGGCCCGGCTCCCCTGCTCAGTTGCGTGCGGGATCGCCTCATCGGACGCGACGACGTGCAGTTACATTTCGAGCGGTTCGCCGCCGCCCCCGTGATCGACGGTGCCGCCTTCACCGTGAGGACGGCATCGGGGGGGTATGCGGACGTCGGCGCCGACGAGACGTTGCTCGCAGCACTGCAACGCGTCGGTGTGGATCCGCCGTATTCGTGCCGGCAGGGCTTCTGCGGCGCCTGTCGCACCCGGGTGCTCGACGGTGCCGTCGAGCACCGCGACGCGTTGTTGACCGACGCTGAGCACGACGCGGGAATGATGCTCACCTGCGTCTCCCGCGCACCGGCGGGCGAGCACCTGACCCTGGAACTGTGAGCCCTAGCCGGGATCCCAGGCACCGGCCACCTGCGTGGCGACATCAATGAGCTTGGCCCGCTGGGACGCGGGGCTGTCGATCTCCTCGGCGACGTAAGCGGCAACGAAGCGGCGTATTTCGGCGTCGACCCCGGCGATGATACGCAGGATCTCACCCCGAATGGATTTCGACGTGACGTGCACGGCAATGTCCGACGGTCTGGGCTTGGCAACGTCGATGACGATCAGCAGTGGCTCGGCCGCGCGCGCAGTGGCCCGCAGCGCGATGTCGCCGTCGACGATGAACCGCTGCTTGTCCAACCAGAGATCGACGGTCAGTTCGATGATCAGCGGTATGCGGATGGCGAAGGTGATGGTCTCGCCGAGATTGCGCCGGACGTGCGGTTGCTGGATCTTCACTTTCGCGGTGACCTTGGCAAGACCGCCTGGGCCCTGTGCCATCGGACCCATCTGAAACTCCTCGCCGGCGATCTCGGCGAAGGCCGCGGCGACGCGCTCCTCAGTAACCGCGTCCTCGAAGAACCGGCGTCCAAACTCTTCGTAGGAGACGAAGTTGTGCGTCTGCATGGGCATTTACAGTCTCACGCCTGTAGATGGACGCCGGGGCGCGGAACGGTAACAAATCGACCGGCGCCGTCAATGGGCGGGCCGATAGCCGCCTATGCCACCCCCAGATAGGCTGCCCGGACGCTGTCATCAGCGAGCAGTTCCCGCGCCGGCCCGGTGCGGGTGACGCTGCCGGTTTCCAGGATGTAGGCCCGGTCCGAGCGGCTCAGTGCCTGCTGAGCATTCTGCTCCACCAGCAGAACGGTGGTGCCTGTGGCGTTGATGTCGGCGATGATCCCGAAGATCTGAGAGATGATCATGGGCGCAAGTCCCATTGACGGCTCATCAAGCAGCAGCACACGCGGGCGGGCCATCAGTGCGCGTCCGATGGCCAACATCTGCTGCTCACCGCCGGACAGGGTGCCGCCGAACTGCTTTCGCCGCTCGGCCAACCGCGGGAAAGTCTCCAGCACCCAGTCCAGTCGCTCATCATGCGCGGCTTTGGAGTTGAACTTGCGGCCATAGCAACCCATCTCCAGGTTCTCAATGACCGTCATCCCGGGAAAGACGCCGCGGCCCTCCGGGGCCTGCACCAGCCCATCTATCGCGCGTTGGTGGGCTTTGACCCGGGTGATGTCGCGACCGTCGAACCACACCGAGCCCTGCGACAGCGGCCGCAAGCCGGAGATCGCCCGCATCAGTGTGGTCTTGCCCGCGCCATTGGCGCCGAGCAGTGTCACCAGTTCGCCATCGTGCACCGCGAGCGAAACACCATGTAGCGCTTCGATTCGGCCGTAGTGCACCACGGCGTCGCGAACCTCCAGCAGCGCCGGCTGATCAGAGCTCGTCATCGGGTACCCCCAGGTAGGCGGCTATCACGGCCGGGTCATCACGGATCTGCGCGGGCAGTCCGTCGGCGATTTTGCGGCCGAACTCCAGCACCACGATCCGGTCGGTGACCCCCATCACCAAGCGCATGTCGTGCTCGATCAGCAACACGGTGTAGCCGTCGTCGCGGATGGCGCGGATGAGGTCGATCAGCGCCGCCTTCTCGCTCGGGTTGAACCCTGCGGCCGGCTCATCGAGACACAGCAGCTTGGGCTCAGTGGCCAGCGCGCGGGCGATCTCCAGCCGTCGCTGATCGCCATAGGAGAGGTTTTTGGCCTTCTCCTCGCCGCGGTCGGCGATTCCGACGAATTGCAGCAGCGCGGCGGCTTTCTCGATGGCGGTGCGCTCCTCGCGCCGGTGCCGGTGGGTGCGCACCAGCGCGCCGGGCACCGAGGTGCGATGACGGGCGTCGGTGCCGACGACGACGTTCTCCACCGCGGTCATCTCACCCCATAACCGGATGTTCTGGAAAGTCCGGGCGATGCCGAGACGGGTGATCTGGTGACGCTTGCGCCGGCCGATCGGCTCGCCGTCGAAGACGACCGTGCCCGAAGTGGGCCGGTATACCCCGGTGATGGCGTTGAAGCAGGTGGTCTTGCCCGCTCCATTAGGACCGATCAGACCGAGGATCTCGCCTCGTCGGATGGAGAAGTTCACCGAGTCCAGTGCCGTGAGCCCGCCGAAGCGCACCGTGAGGTCGGTTGCCTGCAGAAGGGTCTCCCCTTCGGCGACGTTCACGTCGCGAGTCAGCGCCGCCATCTCCTCGTCGATCAGCGGTTCGGTCATGAGGCCGCCCTGCTCTCATCCGTCGACCCGAGCAACCGGCGCGCTGACTTTCCGTATGCGAGCAGTTGCTGGCGGACCGGGAACAGGCCCTGCGGGCGGAAGATCATCATCACCACCAGGGCGAGCCCGAAGAACAGATACTTCAAGTCGCCGAGGTTGATGCCCCACAACTCCACGCCGAGCAGCCGGTTGGGTAGATACACGATGATGAACGCGCCGAGGATCACGCCGAGCTTGTTGCCCTGCCCGCCGAGCACGACGGCGGTGAGGAACAACATCGAATTGATGATGTTGAACGTCGGCGGGGCGACGTATTGGACTTGCCCAGCGTAGAGCGCCCCTGACAATCCCCCGATGCAGGCCCCGATCACGAAGGCCCACAGCTTGAACCGGAAAGTGTTGACGCCCATCACTTCCGCAGCGTCCTCATCCTCGCGGATCGCCACCCAGGCCCGGCCGACCCGGCTACGTTCCAGGTTGCCCACCAATAGCAGGATGCCGACCAGAAGAATGAGACCCAGCCAAAACCACCAGGTGCCGTAGTTTGCGTTGCCGGTGGAGTTACCACTGGAGAACACGCCATGAGGCAGCCTGTCGGTCGCGCCGACATGGGGGTAGGCCACCTCATTGAGGCCGCGGGGGCCGTTGGTCACCCCGCCCAGATTGTCGGCCAGCAGCCGGATGATCTCCCCGAATCCCAGGGTGACGATCGCGAGGTAGTCACCGCGCAGCCGCAGTGTCGGAATGCCGAGGATGAGTCCGGCCAGTGCGGTGACGGCCATCGCGATCGGCACACATGCCAGCCAGGCCCAGTTCTCGTGGAACCACCCATCGGGGCCCACTCGGTTCCACGGGCTGTCCGGACTTGTCAACAGCGCCAAGGTGTAGGCACCGACTGCGTAGAAGCCCACGTAGCCGAGGTCGAGCAGACCGGCCTGGCCGACGACGACGTTCAGTCCGACGGCGATGATCGCCACCATTGCGAACTGGGCGAGCGTGCCGCCCAGGCTGATCCCCGGGGTATCCAGGAACGGCGGCGGGTACAGCGGCAGAAGTGCGAGAGCACTGAAACCGAGCACGCCGAAGCCCCACTTCTGCACCCGGCTCAGGTTCGACCACCATCGGCGTGCACCGTCGCCGGGAGCCATCCACGCGCTCATGCCCGCGCCTTCCCGAGGCTTTCGCCGAGGATCCCGGTCGGCCGGATCAGCAACACCAGCACCAGAAGGACGAAGGCGACGACATCGCGCCACTGCGTGCCGAAGACGGCCTGGCCGTAATTCTCCATGACTCCCAACAGCAGGCCGCCCAGCAGTGCCCCGCGTAGATTCCCGATACCGCCGAGCACCGCCGCGGAAAAGGCCTTAATGCCCAGCAGGAAACCCCCGGAGTAAATGATGCCCTGGGGTACTCGCAAGGTGTAGAGCAAAGCTGCCGCGCCGGCCAGCATGCCGCCGATCAGGAACGTCGTCAGGATGATGCGTTCCCGTGAGACCCCCATCAGTGCGGCCGTATTGGGGTCCTGAGCGACCGCGCGGATGCCGCGGCCGAATTTCGTGTGATGAACGAAGAGATAGGTGAGCCGGGCCAACACCAAAGCGGCAATGATGATCACCAGGGTGACGTTGGTGACCGAGGCGCCGAAGACCTCGAACTGGGTTTTGGGCTGTACCAGGATGATCGGCTGCTGGGCATTGCTTCCGCCGTACCCCTTGATGATCTTGGGCAGCACGAAATGCACGAACTCCTGCAGAACGAATGACATCCCGATCGCGGTGATGAGGAACGTCAGCGGCCGGGCGTTGCGGCGCCGAAGGGGCCGGTAGGCCACAGCCTCCAATCCGATTGCGGCAGTGCCGGATACCGCCATCGCGAACAGCATCGCCACACCGAGATACAGCACCGTCAGCCACACACCGCGGTTGTAGGCGTTGCCACTAGGCGTGAAGCCGAGAATCATGTCCAGGCAGAAGTAGGCCCCGAACATGCCGAGCATGAAGATCTCGGAGTGCGCGAAGTTGATCAGCCGCAGCACCCCGAACACCAGTGTGTAACCCACCGCCACCAGCGCATAGATCGAACCCCAGGCCAATCCGTCGATGGTGAACTGCCAGAAGCCGTCCCGCAGGTTGGTGACGTTGAAGCCGATGTCACCAGCGAGGCACACGTACTGGACGAGGCAGTCCTGGATCATCCCTGACTACTGAACCTTGTAGATCCAGATCAGATTCGAGGTGAGCTCCCCGTTGCCGGTCCACTGATACTTGCGGGCCACGCCCTGGCCGTCGTAGGAACGGACGAAGTCCAGCAGTGCCGGGCGGGTGACGGCACCGGAATCGATGCCCGCAAGCAGGATCGTAGCCACGTCATAGGACTCAAGGCTGTAGGTGCCGGGGGCCTGGCCGAACTTCTTGGTGTAGGCCTCTGCGAAGGGGCCGGTCGCCGGGCCACACGGGCAGGACAGCACGGCCCCCTTGGCTGACTGCCCGGCGGCCTTGACGAACTGCGGGTCCTTGAGACCATCCGGGCCGGCGAACAATCCGGTGTAACCGGCGTCACGCAACTGAGCAAGCAACAGCGCGCCCTCGGTGTAGTAGCTAGCGAATATAACCGCGTCTGGTGACTGGTTCATGATCTGGCCCGCCGCCGCGGAGAAGTCCTTGTCGCCCTTCTTAATCGAGATCGTGCACGCGGAATCTGCGATCGGGCCCAGAGTGTCACGCACCGCTCCGGCCTGACCCACGCCCGCGTCGGTGCTGTCATCGACAACGCATGCCTTCTTCACACCCAGAGTGTTCTTCAGATAGTTGGCCAGAGACGGACCCTGCACACCGTCGTTGGACAATCCGCGGAAGAACGTCTTCCATCCCTGCGCGGAGAGCGCGACGTTGGTGGCCGACGGCGTCACCGCGACGACACCGGCCTGGTCGAATGCCGAACCGGTCGCCTTGGTCTCGCCTGACCAGGTCGGGCCGACCAGACCTATGATGGAGGGATCGTCGACGATCTGCGGCGCAACCTGCGTCGCCTTCTGTGGATCGCCCTCTGTGTCGAACGCCTTGAGCGTGACCTGGCAGCCGGGATTGGCCGAATTATGCAGGTCGACGGCGAATTGCGCGCCGTCACGGACGTTGGCGCCGAAAGGAGCGTCAGCACCGGTGAGTGGACCCGCCATCGCCAGAGAGATCGGCGGGCAGGTGGCTGTGCCGTCGCCGGCCGGGTCAGCCGGGACGGCCCCATCAGCCGGCGTGAGCGCGGCGCCGTCCTCGCCGATCTGGGCCTGCTCGACAATCTTGAGATCACTCTGGGCCGACCCGCCCGCATCGGACTGCTCGCTACATCCGGCCATGCCCAGCACCACCAGACCCGAAGCGCTCAGTGCGACCAGTCTCCGTATCCGAATACCGCGCACGCTGAACCTCCGGGTTAGTAGTGATCGGACATCGGCGAGCAGCCGATCGGTAGGCGACGCGGGGCCGCCCTATTGGACCTTGTAGATCCAGATCAAGCTCGTTGTCAGCTCACCGGTGTCGGTCCACTGGTACTTACGCGCAAGTCCCTGGCCGTCGTATGTGCGGACGAAATCCAGCAGGGCCGCCCGGGTGGTGGCACCGGAATCGACGCCCTTGGCGAGGATGGTGCCGAGGTCGTAGCCCTCGATGCTGTAGGTGCCGGGAGCCTGCCCGAAGGCCTTGGTGTAGTCGTCGGCGAAGGCACCCGTCGCCGGCCCGCATGGGCAGGACAGCAGCGCATCCTTCGACGACGAGCCGGCTTGCTTAACGAACTCCTGGTCCTTGGTGCCATCGGCGCTGACGAACTTGCCGGCGAATCCGGCATCGCGCAGCTGCTGGACGAACGGTGCGGCTTCGGCGTAGTAACCGCTGTAGAACACCGAGTCCGGCGTCTGGCCCTTGACCTGGGTCACCGCGGCGGAGAAATCTTTGTCGCCCTTCTTCACCGAGATGTTGCAGGCCGAGTCAGCCACCGGACCGAGGGTGTCCCGCACCGCCTTGGCCAGGCCCGTGCCGTAGTCCGTGCTGTCATCGACCACACAAATCTTCTTGTCTCCGACGGTGTTCTTCAGGTAGTTGGCCACCGACGGGCCCTGCACGCCGTCATTGGCCAGGCCGCGGAAGAAGGTTTTCCAACCTTGCTCGGACAGCGTGACGTTGGTGGCCGAGGCGGTCACCGCGGCGAGGCCGGCCTGGTCGAACACTCCACCGGTGGCTTTCGTCTCCCCGGAGAACGCCGGGCCGATCAGTCCGATGATTCCGGCATCGTCGACGATCTGCGGTGCGATTCCGGTGGCCTTCTGCGGGTCGCCTTCGGTGTCGAACGACTTCAACTCGATTTGGCAGCCGGGGTTGGCGGCGTTGTGCTTGTCCAGCGCCATCTGGACACCGTTTTTGATATTGATGCCCAAGGCTGCGTCGGGTCCATTGAGCGCACCTGCCATCGCGATCGTGACCGGAGCGCAGGTGGCCGTACCGTCGCCCGCGGGATCGGCCGGTGCAGCCGCGGCCTCCGCGGCGACCGCAGCGCCGTTCTGATCGATCTGAACCTGTTCGACGATCTTCAGATCGGTGGGCGCCGCGGCGTCACCCGTCGCCGAGGTACCGCCCTTGGACTCATCCTTCGGTGCTGGCTGGCTGCAGGCGGCGATACCCAGCACCACAAGAGCCGTCGAACCTACTGCGATTACGTTCCGTGTCGCCCGACCGCGCACGTTTCACCTCCGGGGTCACTGAGTCATTACCTGGCGCCACGGGAAGTCAGCGCTTTGGAGTAGAACATAGCCAACCCTGGGCCGAACCGCGCGTGAACTGCCCAGTGGAGCGCCCCTCACACCGGCGAAGCTGACCCGGGATCGCCCTCCATGCTCTCCAGGACCACCTGTGCGACGCGTTTCATGCTGGTGCGCCGGTCCATTGCGGCGCGTTGCATCCAGGAGAAAGCCTCGGGTTCGGTCATCGCGTGTTTGGCCTGCAACAGCCCCTTGGCCCGCTCCACGAGCTTGCGGGTCTCAAGCCGCTCGCCAAGGTCGGCGACTTCGCGCTCGAGCTCGGCGATCTCGCCGAACCGGCTGACGGCCAGTTCGATGGCCGGGATCAGATCGCTCATCGAGAACGGTTTGACCAGGTAGGCCATCGCTCCGGCGTCGCGGGCACGCTCCACTAGTTCACGCTGACTGAACGCGGTGAGCACCACGATCGGCGCGATGCGCTTGGCTGCGATCTCGGCCGCGGCGTCGATGCCGTCGCGGCGGGGCATCTTGACGTCCATGATCACCAGGTCGGGTCTCAGGCTCTCGGCGAGATCAACCGCCTCCTGGCCGTCGCCCGCCTCACCGACCACCTCGTAGCCCTCCTCGCGCAGCATTTCGGCGAGATCCAGACGTATCAGCGCCTCGTCCTCTGCGATCAGCACCCGCCGGGGCGGCGCGCCCGGGGTGTCGGTGGTGGGGCCGGTCATGGCAGCCATTGTGTCGCGCCCCGGGTTCCGGGGCGAGCCGGGGCAGGTCGGCTCACCGGCCGGAGCGGCGACTCACCAGCATCAACTATCGTGGGACACCGCGATCACCGCGCCGCCCTCGTATCCCAACTGGCAGAGGAAACGGATTCAAAACCCGTGCAGTGTGAGTTCGAATCTCACCGAGGGCACCAATACCACCGCGAAACCTTTGCAGGTCAAGCAGATTTAGGCGGCTGTTTTTCCGCTGCAAAGGCTAGGCGGCTCATCCGCCCGGATTTCAACCCAGCACTCCGCCGAGCACCTGTCCCAACTGCTGCCGGATAGCCGCATTTATATCTTGCAGTTGGCTTGAGCAGGGCAGCTGATTCTCGGGCAGCACACATCCCTGCGGGGCCGGGGTGCAGGGCGACCCGTCTGGGTAAACACAAGCCGGTGCTGCATCCGCCGGAGCGGCGAAGGAGATGCTCAGCCCAGCGAATACCG
>JAIOQK010000255.1 GCA_021413425.1 Mycobacterium sp. | reverse complement strand
TCCGGGTAGCGGTGCCGCCACTGGGAGAGCCGGCGGTCGAGTTGGGCGCGGACCATGCGGTTGCCCTCGGTCACTGCGGCCCCGTCGTGGGAGTCGCCGGAACGCGACTGCCATGCGCCCACTACCCGCAGCGGGGCCGATCGCAGCCGGGCCTGGGCCACACCGCACTGCAGCACCGCCGCGGCTTCGGGGCTGTCGTCCAGCTCGACCACCACCCAACCCGCCGGGTGGTCGGCGCCGCGCACCACCGCGACGGGGCAGTGCGCCGAGCTCACCAGCGCGACGGACGTCGACCCGACCCGGTGGTGCCCGAAGTGCCGCAGGCCGAGCGCACCGACACAGATCATCGCGGCCGTCCGTGACGCCTCCAGCAGGACGAGTGTCGGGGCGCCGGTCACCACATCGGTCTGTACCCGGACCGGCCGGCCGTCGGCGCGCACCGCCGCCGCGGCCGCCTGGAGCGTCGATCTGGCCTCCCCGGAAGCCGCGCCGGTATCGCTGCCGGAGTCGGGGTCCCGCTCGGGGACGGCCACCAGCCGCAGCGGGATGTCCCGGCTGATCGCCTCGTCGATGGCCCACACCGCGGCGCGCGATGCGGCGGCCGATCCGTCGACACCCACCACGATCGCCGGCCCGGCGTTCATCGCCGGGGTCACCACGTCCGCCCCGCTGGTACGTCGATGTGCTCGGGTGCCTGCGTCTGTGCGAACAGCCGCTCGGTGTCCTCGCGGGTGCACGGGGCGGTCCCCGGTGTCAGCAGCATCGCGGCCCCCGCCGCGACACCCAGCCGGGCCGCCTCGGTCAGCGGCCAGCCGCGGATCAGGCCTGCGGCCACGCCGGCCACCATCGCATCGCCGGCACCCACCCCGCTGCCCGGCGGCACCGGCACCGGGGCGAAGCGCCAGGCGCCGTCGCCCGAGACCAGCATGGCGCCGGCGGCGCCGAGGGAGACCAGCACGTGCCGGGCGGCCCCCCGCGCGATCAGCTCGCGGGCGGCGGCCAATTGCTCTGTCTCAGTGGCTAATTCGCGTCCGACGCACTCCCGCAATTCCCGCAGGCTCGGCTTGAGCAGGAACACCCCGGAACTGACGTGCCGCAGCCCGCCGCCGGAGGTGTCCAGCAGGAAGATCGCGCCGATCTCATCGCAGACTTCTGCGACCCGCTGGTAGAAGTCCTCCGGCACACCCGGTGGCAGGCTGCCGCTGGCCACCACGATCGCCGTGGTCGCCGCCGCGCGCCGGATCTGCAGCAGACACTCGGCCTGCTCGGCCACCGTCAGTGCCGGCCCGGGCAGCACGAACCGGTACTGCTCGGCGGTGCTGCGCTCGTTGACGGTGATGCTCTCCCGGGTCGAACCGCCGATCGGTACCCGTCGCACCGGCAGACCTTCGGCCACCAGCAGGCTGTTCACCAGTTCCCCGGCCGGCCCGCCCGCGGGGAACACCGCGGTGGCCTGTGCACCCAGCACCGCCGCGACGTGGGCGACGTTGATGCCGCGGCCGCCCGGGTCGTACCGCGCCGCCGCGCACCGCAGTTTGTCGGTCGGATGGACTACATCGGTGCTCGTCGTGATGTCCAGGGCGGGGTTCATGCACAGCGTGACGATCCGGTGGCCGGTGACCACCGGTGAGTTCATCTCGCTGGGATCCACACTCGACACCCTTACAAACCTGTCGGAAAGGTCTCCGGGTTCTGCCCGGCGATCCAGACGCTGGTGGTTTCCAGCGGCTCCAGCGCGCGCGTGGAGTCGATATGGATCATCGCATCGAATTGATCCGATGGCCGGACATGGAAGTAGTGGCTCTGGCGCTCGGTCTGCGGCAGGTAGATCACCCCAATGGCACGGGCCAGTCGCACCACCTCGAGGGCGCGGGCGGCAGGGGAGCCGTCGTGGGTGGTGAGGAAGAACTCCGGCAGCCGGGTTTCGTGCAGGAGTTCCTCGATGCTGCCGGGCAGTGCCGGCCGTACGGTCTTGCGTTCGGCGATACCGCCCCACTCGCTGGCGGCCGTGACGGTGCCACTGTGGGTGGAGAAGCCGATCAGCCGGCAGTCGTCGCCGTAGGTTTCGCGGGCGAGTTGGCCGATGGTGATCTGACCATCCGCGGACACCTCGGTCGCCCGGGCGTCGCCGACATGGGAGTTGTGCGCCCACACCACCACCCGTGCGGGGTCGGCTTCGCGGTCGAGATGTTCGATAAGTGCGCCGAGGGTCTGCGCCATGTGCTTATCGCGCATGTTCCACGACGTCACCCGACCGCTGAACATGCCGCGGTAGTACTCCTCGGCATTGCGCACCGTGACCGCGTTGCGCTGGGCGTAGAACAGTTCATCTTCGGCCGGCGCCCCGTCATGGCGCAGATAGCCCACGGCGTCGCGCTGCATCTCGATGAGTTGCTCGACGGCTTGGCGTTCGCAGCTGGGTCCGGCGCCGAACGCGGCGGCGTAGCCGTAGGCCTGCCCGTCGTCCCCGGCGGAGTGATCGAAGCAGGCGTACCGCGCCCGCGCCCTGGCGGCCGCTGCCGGATCGACGGTGTCGAGGTACCCGACCACCTCCTGCATGGAGCGGTGCAGGCTGTAGAGATCCAGGCCGTAGAAGCCGGTGGGGCGACGGCCGTCAGCGGCGCACCGGCCGTAGCCCCCGTGGCTAATCAGACCGTTGTGCCAGCGCAGCCAGTCCACGAAGTCGCGCACCACGGTGTTGCGCCACATCCACGCCGGGAAACGCTCGAAGCCGCGCAACGCCTCCTCAGCGGAGCCGTCGGACCCCTGCCCGAGGACATAGCGATTCACCCGGTAGGCATCGGGCCAATCCGCCTCTGCGGCAACGCCGGTGAACCCCTTCTCCTCGATCAGCCACTTGGTGATCTCTGCGCGGGCGTTGTAGAACTCGTGGGTGCCGTGCGAGCTCTCACCGATCAGCACCACCCGCGCGTCGCCGATCAGGTCGTCGAGGACGTCGCGGGGCGGCACCCCGCCCGGGGCCGCGATCGCGGCGGCGGCCACCGCATCGGCCGGACTGGGTGCGGTGACGGCCGGCTGGCCGATCGTGGGCGTGGCAAGCAACTCGCGCACCTCGTCGTCGCCGACCTGGCTGAAGTCCCAGAACGATTCACCCACGGCCAAAAACGGGGTCGGCATCGACGCGCACACCATGTCCTCGACCATCCCGGCGAGCTCCCGGCAGGTGGACTCCGGCGCGGCGGGAACGGCGATCACGATCCCGGCCGGCTCCTGCTCGCGCAGCGCCTGGACCGCGGCCATCATCGACGAGCCGGTCGCCAGCCCGTCGTCGACCACGATCACCGTCTTGCCGGCGACCCGCAGCGGCGGGCGGTCGCCGCGGTAGGCGGCCTCGCGGCGCGCCAGCTCCCGCCCTTCCTTCTCGGCGATCTCGCGCAGTTGCGCCGGCGTGACCCGAAGACCGCGCAGCACGTCGTCATTGACCACCACCCGTCCACCACTGGCCAACGCTCCGACGGCGAACTCCTCGTGGCCCGGTGCCCCGAGCTTGCGGACGATGAACGCGTCCAGCGGCGCGCCCAGCGCGTGCGCCACCTCCCAGGCCACCGGAACGCCACCGCGGGCCAGTCCCAGCACGATCACATCCGGTTTGCCCCGATACGCATCCAGCAGCGCCGCGAGCACCTGCCCGGCCTCCCGGCGGTCGCGGAACACCCGTCGCGGCTGCTGGCGGCGGACACCGCCGACTCGTGTCATGTCGTCATCCTCGCCATCGTCAAGCCTCTCCCTTTCCATGCCAACACCGCTCGGGCAGGGTCGCAAGGGCCGCACGTCACCGTCTCAGCCACGGGTCTGAAGAACCTCGGCCAGCGGCCGGCGGGGGGTCGCGGCCGGCGGCTCGCCAGGTGCCGGGGCCTCGCCGACCCGGATCAGCAACTGCGGCTCGCCGGCGCCGCCGATCAGCTCCCTGATGACCGAGCGGCTGGCGTCGAGTTCGGTCAAGTGGCTCAGCGTGCAGGTGGCCAGGCCCGCCATGGTCGCCTCCAGAAGGATGTCGGAGAGCACCTCCCCGCAGCCGAGCGCATCCTGGCGGGTGTCATCGTAGGTGGACAACACCAGGATGACCGATTGGTCGCGCGTCACCTCGGGGCGGCGATCGAGGTGCTGGGGATCGGGGAAGGACCGTGCGATATCAACCCGTTCCCGCTCCGATGCCGACGCCAGCGCGCTGTAGGGAATGCCGTCGGCTGTCACCGAATCCCCTGTCCACCAATGTAATTCGGCGTGATACGAGGTGTCGTAGCGGCGCAATGCTTCGGTGAGCCTGGAAGCCTCGGCGAGCTGCGGTCTTACGGTGTCGCTTAGAACGTGCAGTGCCGCCATGGTCGGATCGATGGTGCTGCGCACGACGGGCTCGACGGCGGCCCAGGCGTGTGGCGGCCCGAATGGAAGCCGGTCGGTGCGGCGGGTCCGGATGGCCTCGGCGCGGGCACGCTCGGCATCGGTGACCAGTTGCGCCCGCCGGAAGGTGACGGTGGCCAGGTGGTCGAGATCGTTCGGGTTCGGAAACCGCGCCACCACCGCGTGCCAGCCTGCTGCCGAGGCGGCCGCCCGCAGGTGGTCAAGGGCCGCGCCGCAACTGATGGCGGCCTCGCGGCCGGAGTGGTCGGTGGCGCGTGGCACCCGGTCCGCGTCGAGAAACAGCCGCAATCCGCCGTCGCCGGCGACCCAGTGCCAGGGCTGGCTGTTGTGCACCGACGGCGCACGGCACGCCAGTGCCACCACGCCCGCCATCACCGTCGCGTCCATCACCGCGCCCACCGCCCACCCCCTTGGCTCCAGCTTCGACGATAGGTCGGTGGCGTGGAAGGGGTATTTGTACTCTCGGTTGATGGGAGCCCGCCGGGCAGGATCGAGCAGGTACGGCGGTCGAGGGGGCAGGGGATGACCTCCCGGCGCTGCGGCCCCCGAACCGGGGTCCGGGTGGGCGCGCACCGAATCAACACCACGTCAGAACCAGAAGGAGGCCGCCCGTGCGATACGTCGAGGACATTGCGAACCTGGGAATGCCCGATGCCGATGAGGCCGGCGGCAAGGGCGCCAACATGGGCGAGATGGTCAAGGCGGGACTGCCGGTGCCGCCGGGCTTCGTCGTGCTGCGTGACAGCTACCTGGAGTCCATCCGTGCCGGTGGTGTGGCCGACGAACTCAACGCCACCCACCGCGAGGCGATGCTGCACACCCTCGACGGTGACTCCTTCAACCAGATGTGCGCTCATATGAAGGCGCTGGTGCTCAAGGCCGGGATGTCCGAGGTGGTCAGGGAGCGCATTCTTAGCGCCTATCGCGCGATGGGACCGGATTGCTATGTGGCCGTTCGCTCCTCGGCCACCGGAGAGGACGGTGCCGACGCCTCCTTTGCGGGTATGAATGAGACCTACACCAATGT
>JAIOQK010000254.1 GCA_021413425.1 Mycobacterium sp. | reverse complement strand
GCGCAGGCCGCCTCCGCGGCGCACGCGGTGTCCTTTCGCCGCTGCGCGGCGGTCAACGCGGTTGCGGCCGCGGTCGACGCGGCCGCGGCAGCCTCTGCAACCTGCTGAGCGACCCCCTCCTGCTCCACTGCGACGATGAGGTCGGCTTGCAGTCCGGCCAGCGTCTCGGCCCTGCGCTGCCCGTCGGAGGTGAGTGTGTGGCGGCGCGCCTGCGCCGAGGCCGAGTTCTCACTGGCGGCCGTCGCTTCGGCGGCGGCGAGGCGCGCCCGCGCGAGTTCGCCTTCGATCTCGGTGAGCGACGCGGCGGCCTGCTCGGCGGTGGCGCGCCGCTGCTGGGCAGGTTTCAGGGCCGCCGACAACTGCTGCAGCGTCGCGCTGTGTTCCTCGTGGCGGCACACCCGCTCATCGACCTCGGCCACGGCAGCCCGGCAGTGATCCAACTCGGCCTTCGCGGTGGCCAGTCGGCCGATCATGGTCTTCCACTCACCCGTTGGCTTTTCGGAGCTGGCGGTGAAGTACTTTCCGAACTCGGCCTCGACGGCTTCGATGAGCACGGACTCGCCCCCGGCCTGCGCCGCATCGTCGCCGGCGGCTACGTCAAGCGCGCGGGTGAGCGCATCACAGCCCGAGAGATCCACCGCGGCAGTGGCGGCGGCCTGCAGTACGCGCTGCGCGCTCCACAAGCCCAAATCGACGGTCTCGGCCAGCATGGTCAGCACGCGATCGTGGGCGGGATCTCCATCGAGTTGTTCGTGCACGGGCGCGCTGATCTTCAACTCGGTGATCGGCTTCTTGTGGAACCGCTTGCGGTAGATAAATCGGTAAGGGCCGGTGCTGATCTCGGCCTCGATCTCAGCGCCCACGTCAGCACCCATCGGCTTGACCTGCTTGACCTTCTCCTTGGCGGAGCGGTCCTTGGCCTCGATGAGCAGGTCGAGTGCATCGAGGATGGACGACTTGCCGATTTCGTTCGGTCCGCACACAACGATGACGCCGTGATCGGGGAACTTCATCTGGCGGTCGGCGATCCCGCGGAAGTTGGTCAGATGCAAGCGGTGCAGGATCATGCCGGGCCCCCTTGGCGCAGCCGCATGAGCAGTGCCAGAGCACCGCGGGCGGTGTCGGCATCGTCGCCGTCGCCGCGCGCCGTCTGTACCAGTTCATCGACCGCCTCGGCGGCGAACCCGCTGATGCCGAGATCGTCGAACTCGTCATCGGCAGGCATCACAGCGAGGTCGGTGTGCCGCTCCCACAGCCTCACCGAGGCGAACAATCTCGAATACTTCTCGAGGCAGGCATCGAGTGCCGAGCGGTCGGTGACCGTGAGCGTGCCGACGAGTTTGAGCCGCACCACGGTGCGCTCCTTGTCGGGGATCGCGTCGAGCATGGCAGCGAGGCTCGCAACATCGTCGGCGCTATTGAGGTCACTGTGCCGAGTGAGAAACCGCCACCTCCCCACAGTGCGGTGCTCCACGGTCACCGGGTGAGGCGGGTTCGTGTGGTCGATTTCGACGACGAGGACGTGGCCCGGATCGGGCTCCTTATCGTCATAGTTCGTGACCTCCGGTGACCCGGAGTACCAGCAACGATCGCCGTCGCACAGCAGAGTGCGGGAGTGCTTGTCGCCCAGCGCCACATAGTGCACCGCTGCCCGGTCCAGCGCCGCCGTCAATGCCGCCATCGAGATCTGCGCCGCATTGTTGGGATCGGAGTAGTCGACATCGTCGACAGTCCCGTGCGCGACCAGGATGCGCACCGTACCGTCAGCCGGCAGGTCCGCGAGCACCTCGGCGGCCAGATCGGTGGTCGGGCGCTTGGATCGCCACGGTGCGGCAACGATCTCGACACCCGGGCGGACCTCCCACACGCCGGCGCGGTCGAGCACCGTGACATTGTCCGGCCGCTCCGCGGTGAACAGCGCGCTGATGTAGATCGAGGCCGCGTCGAGCGGATCATGGTTTCCGGGCAGCAAGTACACCGGCACGCCGATCCCGCGCATCGCATCCAAAGACTTGCTGATCACGTCGGGAGCCAACTGGTTGTGCTCGAATACATCGCCCGCGACGACGACGAATTCGCCGCGTCATACCCAACTGCCAGTCCGCGGTGTGCAGGAACTTCATATCCCCCGACGTTCCTTCCCTTGGTTCTGGCGCGAGTTTATGGCGGGGGTCCGACAAGTCCGGGGATCACGCGCGGGGGCGTGCCCTAACCTGGGGCGCATGAGAACCCTGGTGCTGATGCGGCATGCCAAGTCCGACTATCCCGAGGGTGTGGCGGACCACCGGCGGCCGTTGGCGGCCCGGGGGATCCGCGAGGCCGCGCTGGCCGGTGAATGGCTGCGCCAGAACGCACCGGCCATCGAATCGGTGCTGTGCTCCTCAGCGGTCCGGACTCGCCAGACCCTGGAGCGGACCGGGATCAGCGCACCGGCGAGCTTCCTCGACGAGTTGTACGGCGCCACCCCCGGAGCGGTGATCGGCGCGATCAACCGGGTGGGCGATGACGTCGCCACCCTGCTGATCGTGGGCCACGAACCCACCACCAGCGAAGTGGCGCTCGGGCTGGCCGGACCGGGCAGCGACACCGACGCCGCCGACGGAATCGCGATGAAGTTCCCGACGTCGGCGCTGGCCGTGCTCCGGGTGCCCGGGCCGTGGTCGCAACTCGAACTCAGCGGCGCCGAGTTGGTGACGTTCCACGTACCGCGCTAGGTACCCCGCCGGCCGACCCGAGAAGCCTAGGAGTTGGTGGCCAGCGTCAGTTCCATCAGCTTGATGGCCTGAGCGCAGGCGTCGATCCCGGGCGCCTGCGGATTGATCCACCACCCGACCACACCGGCGGCGTCGCTGGCCACACCGCAGCCACCGTTGGGATCGCCCGGAACCCGCATCACGATCGACGCGATGCCGTTGATGGCGCGATTCTCGATCGGGTACTTCAGCGCTTCGGCGATCTTGCGCTCGTTGTCCAGGCTGCCCTGCTCGAACCAGAACCGGGTGATGTCGATCAGCCCCGCGGGGTTGGCGGCCTGCCAGCGGCAGACCGCGCCGATGAACGTGCTCTGGATGTCGAGTGGGTCGGCGCCGACGGTTTTGGCGAGCACGTCGGCGGTCAGGACGTCGCACTCCTTGAGCAGGTTCGGGTACTTCTGCGCGGAGTCGTCATTGCGACCGGTGCTGCCGGTTCCGGCCTTGAGCGCGCTGCCCTCGACGGTCCTGCCGCAACCCGTCAGCACCATCAGCACGGTCAGGCCCGCCACCAGCGCGGCTGATGTGCGGCGGCTCACTTGGTGTTCGCAATCGACTGGCGGGTCAACTCTTCGGCGACCTCGCACGGCGGCGGGAACGACTTGTCGGCGAAGCTGACCGACCACTCGATGAAGTCATCGTTGAACTGGATGCCGACCTCGCAGAGGTTGTCGCCCAGCATCGGGTCTGTGCCGACGGCGACGAATCCCGGGTTGCCGTCGATGGTGATGTCTTCGACGCTGGTGCGGGAAAGTTCCTGGGTCTTGCGTTCCCGCCCGATCGGGCTGCCGCGGAACCAGGTGAAGGAGAAGTGCGGCCCCAGGATTCCACCACCGGCCAGCCACTGGCAGCCCGCCGTGTTGACGGCGGTCTTCACCAGGCCGACGACCCGGGTCTGCTCGGCGATCGTCTGGTCGCTGACGCCTCCGCATTCGGGGAAGATCGGGCCGTGCTTGCCCTCTTTGGCCGCCGGGGTCTCCTGCTGCTGCTGACCGGGGCCGGCCTGCACGCCTGCGGAGTCCGAGCAGCCGGCCAGGGCCGCCACCGTCATCGCGGCGCACGCGACGGCGGCCAGCTTGCCGGGATTCCTCACAGGATGCACTGTAGCGGCCATGCGGCCGTGAGCCGCCTGCACACACACTGAACTGCGGGTATACCGCCCCGCGGCGGTATGCGACAGTAACGGAATGCTCCTGGCGCTGCTACGGCAGTACGTCGCGCCGTACCGGTGGCTCGTCGCCGCCGTGATGGCGCTGCAGACCGTGAGCACGCTGGCATCGCTGTATCTGCCCACCGTCAACGCCGCCATCATCGACGACGGCGTCGCCAAGGGCGACACCGGACTGATCGTGCGACTGGGCCTGGTGATGCTGGCCGTCACCGCCTTCCAGGGGATCTGCGCGATCGGGGCGGTGTACTTCGGATCCCGCACCGGGATGGGATTCGGGCACGACGTCCGGGCTGCGGTGTTCAGCTCGGTGATCACCTTCTCGGATCTGCAGACCGCACGCTTCACCGCTCCGTCGCTGCTGACCCGCACCACCAATGACGTCGCGCAGATCCAGGTGCTGGTGCAGATGACCGCCACGATGCTGGTGACCGCACCGATCATGTGCATCGGCGGCATCGCGATGGCGATCCACCAGGACGCCGGGCTGTCGTGGCTGCTGATGATCAGCGTGCCCGTACTCGCGCTCGGCAACTACCTGATCGTGTCGCGAATGCTGCCGATCTTCCGCAGCATGCAACGGCTGATCGACGGCATCAACCGCGTGCTGCGCGAGCAACTGTCCGGGATCCGGGTGATCCGCGCGTTCGCCCGGGAGCCCTTCGAGCGCAGCCGATTCGGCGAGGCCAACCAGGCCGTCGCCGACGCCGCGCTCGCGGCCGGCCGCTGGCAGGCCCTGATGCTGCCGGTGACGACGCTGACCATCAACATCTCCAGCGTCGCGCTGATCTGGTTCGGCGGCCTGCGAATCGACGCCGGCCAGATGCAGGTCGGGTCGCTGATCGCGTTCCTGTCCTACTTCATGCAGATCCTGATGGCGGTGCTGATGGCGACGCTGATCCTGGTGATGGTGCCCCGGGCGGCCGTCTGCGCCGAACGGATCACCGAGGTGCTCACCACCCCGCCCGGGATCGCAGATCCGGATCAGCCGCAGCGCCCGCCGGCCGCGCGGGGTCTTGTGACACTCGACGATGCCGGATTCCACTACCCCGGGGCCGAACGGCCCGTGCTGGAACGCATCTCATTCACCGCCTCGCCGGGAACGACGACTGCCATCGTGGGTGGCACCGGTTCGGGCAAATCGACGCTGGTCGCGCTGATCTGCCGGTTGCACGACGTCACCGCCGGCTCGATCAGCATCGACGGCGTGGACGTCCGCGACCGGGACATCGAGGAACTCTGGTCTGCGCTGGGCCTGGTGCCGCAGCGGGGATACCTGTTCTCCGGCACCGTCGCCGACAATCTGCGCTACGGCAAGGCCGACGCCTCAGACGACGAGATGTGGGAGGCCCTGCGGGTGGCCGCCGCCGACGAGTTCGTGCGGGCCCACCCCGAGGGGCTTCAGATGCCGGTGGCGCAGGGCGGCATCAACTTCTCCGGCGGCCAGCGACAGCGGCTGGCCATCGCCCGCGCAGTGATCCGCCGGCCGGCGATCTATCTGTTCGACGACGCGTTCTCCGCACTCGATGTGCACACCGACGCCGCGGTCCGGGCGGCGCTGAAGGCGGTGTCGGGGCAGGCCACCGTGATCATCGTCTCGCAGCGGATCTCCACGGTGATGCACGCCGACCAGGTGGTCGTCCTCGACGGTGGCCGGGTGGTCGGGGTGGGCACCCATGAGGCTCTGCTCGCGAGTTGCCCGGCCTACGCGCAGTTCGCCGATTCGCAGATGGCCGGCGCCGGCATCGGCGGGCCGCCGTGACCGCGCCGGCCATGCGGCTGCTGCGGCGGTTGAGTCCATACCGGTGGCCGACGCTGGCCGTGGTGACCCTGGCCGTCGGCGGTGTGGTCCTCTCGGCGATCGGTCCGCGAGTCCTCGGCCATGCCACCGACCTGTTGTTCAACGGTGTGATCGGCCGCGGGCTGCCCGCCGGTATCACCAGGGAGCAAGCCGTCACCGCCGCGCGCGAGCGCGGTGACGGCGCCTTCGCCGATCTGCTGTCGGGGACGGCAGTGGTGCCGGGCCGCGGAATCGACTTCGCCGCCGTGGGACGTACCCTGGCGCTGGCGTTGGCATTGTATCTGCTTGCCGCACTGCTGATCTGGGCGCAGGCCCGGCTGCTCAACGTGATCGTCCGGCGGACCGTACTGACCCTGCGCGCCGAAGTGGAGGACAAGGTCCACCGGCTGCCGCTGGCCTACTTCGACTCCCGCCAGCGTGGTGAACTGCTCAGCCGGGTCACCAACGACGTCGACAACATCTCGACGTCGATCTCGATGACGATCAGCCAATTGCTGACCGCCGTGCTGACCGTTGTCGCGGTGCTGGCGATGATGCTCACCATCTCCGGTCTGCTGACGCTGCTGGCGATCGCCACGGTACCGCTGACACTTCTTCTCACCCGCGCCATCGCCCGGCGTTCGCAGAAACTGTTCGTCGCCCAATGGGCCAACACCGGCCGGCTCAACGCGCATATCGAGGAGACCTACAGCGGATTCACGGTTGTGAAGACCTTCGGCCACCGCTCCTGGGCGGCGCAGCGGTTCACCGAACTCAACGCCGATGTGTACCGGTCGAGTTTCGGTGCGCAGTTCTTCTCCGGACTGGTCTCGCCGGCAACGGTGTTCATCGGCAACCTCGGCTACGTCGCCGTGGCCGTCATCGGCGGACTGCAGGTGGCCGCAGGCCAGATCACCCTCGGCGGGGTGCAGGCCTTCATCCAGTACGTGCGGCAGTTCAATCAGCCGCTGACACAGGTGGCCGGCTTCTACAACACCGTGCAGTCCGGGGTCGCCAGCGCCGAGCGGGTCTTCGACTTCCTCGACGAGCCCGAGGAGATCGCCTCAACGGCGATCGAGTTGCCACCCGGTCCGGGCCGGGTGGAGTTCCGCGACATCTCGTTCAGCTACCGGCCCGGCTCACCGGTGATCGAGAACCTGTCGCTGGTCGCCGAGCCGGGCAGCACGGTGGCCATCGTCGGGCCGACCGGGGCGGGCAAGACCACGTGCGTGAATCTGCTGATGCGGTTCTACGACGTCGACTCCGGGGCGATCCTTGTCGACGGCCACGACATCCGCGAGGTGAGCCGTCAGTCGCTGCGGTCCCGGATCGGCATGGTGCTGCAGGACACCTGGCTGATCAGCGGCACGATCGCCGAGAACATCGGCTACGGCCGGCCCGGGGCCACCGAGTCCGAGATCCTCGAGGCCGCCCGCGCCGCCCGGGTCGACGGATTCGTGCGGACGCTGCCGAACGGCTATCAGACCCGAATCGGCGATGACGGCGGCAGGCTCAGCGCTGGCGAGAAGCAGCTGATCACGATCGCCCGGGCGTTCGTCGCTGCGCCGCAACTGCTGATACTCGACGAGGCGACGAGTTCGGTGGACACCCGCACCGAGCTACTGGTCCAGCAGGCCATGACCGAACTGCGCCGCGAGCGGACGAGTTTCCTGATCGCCCACCGGCTCTCGACGATCCGCGACGCCGATCTCATCGTGGTGATGGACGGCGGCCGGATCGTCGAGCGCGGCAGCCACGCCGACCTCATGGCTCGCCGCGGCGCGTACTGGGCGATGGTCATGGCCAGCTGAGGCTTATTCTGAGTCCATGGCTGGCAAAGAACTCGACCCCCAGCGCGGCCGCGCCGCGCTCGACGTCATCCGGGCGCACCCGGCGATGACGCTGGTTGCGGTGTCCCCCGTGCTGATCGGTGCGGGGCTGATCTGGTGGCTGGTCAGCCCGACTTTGGCGGTCGTGCTGCTGGTTGCGGCCGGAGTCGCCGGCGCGATGAAGGTGCTCCGTAAGTAAAACGACGGGTGCTTCGTCGGACCGCAGATCAGTTCGGCACGCTCGGCGTCCACGCTCATGACACCGGCGGTCGCCGATTCGCCCACGGCCGGGCCTGTTCGATCTGAGTGCTCAGCGACAGCAGCGTCGCCTCGTCGGAGGGCCGTCCGACCAGTTGAACCGACACCGGCAGGCTCTCGCCGTCGAGAAACCACGGCACCGACGCGGCCGGATGACCGGTGGCATTGAAGACGGCGAAGTACGGCACCCGGGAGGCCACCAGCGAGAGCGTGCTCACGCCACCGCGGTGTTGGTACTGCCCGATCCGGGACGGGCCGGTGCGGTTCATCAAGACCATCGGCGACGCGGTCATGTTCGTCTCCTCCGACACCGGCGCGCTGTTGGAGGCGGTACTTGATCTCGTCGACTCGGCCATCGAGGACGAACAACTGCCGCGGCTGCGGGTCGGGGTGGCGCACGGCGCAGCGGTGAGTCGCGCCGGTGATTGGTTCGGCAGTCCGGTCAACACCGCGAGCCGAGTGACATCGGTGGCGCGACCGTCATCGGTGCTGGTGGCGGAGTCGGCTCGCGACGACGTCGGCGAGGATGCGCGGTTCCAATGGTCGGCCGCCGGTTCGCGGCACCTCAAAGGTATTCGCGGTGCCGTCAAGCTCCACCGGGTCAGGCGCTCCGAGCCCGAAACCAGCTGAGCGCCCGTCGTTCTACTTACGCAGCACTTTCATCCCGCCTGCGACTCCGGCCGCGATCAACAGCACGACCGCCAGAGCCGGGCTGACCAGCCACCAGATCAGCCCCGCACCGATCAGCACGGGGGACACCGCAACCAGTGTCATCGCCGGGTGCTGGCGGATGACGTCGAGCGCGGCGCGGCCGCGCTGGGGGTCGAGCTCTTTGCCGGCCATAGAT
>JAIOQK010000253.1 GCA_021413425.1 Mycobacterium sp. | reverse complement strand
CGGTGACCGGATTCGCCTGGACGTGGCGAACAAGACGCTCGACATCTTGGTCGAGCCCGCCGAGTTCGATTCGCGTCGAGCAGGATTCACTCCACCGCCGCCCCGATACACACGAGGGGTACTGGCCAAGTACTGCAAGCTGGTCGGCTCTGCAGCCCAGGGCGCGGTCTGCGACTAGCCCACCGCAGACCGCGATGCGGCACGCTTGGCCCGCGGTGCGTCGTCGGCCTGGCGGGCGGCCTGCCGGCGGTCCGCACCGGCGGCGGGTAGGTGATGGCCAGATGGTTGCCCTCGACGGTCAGCATCGGCGCGGTCTGCCCGAAGCGCAGGATCGGGAACGCATCCTGGAATCCGACGACCAGGGCGCGCAGCACGTCACCGGGGACCTGCAGCCACTCCGCCGGGGTCAGCGCAGCCTGCGAGAGGAACGGCACATAGTCGCCGGACTGCCGGTAGGTCCTGCTGTAGGTGCCGCCGTCGGCGGGGGTGACGACGTCGATGTAACCGGTGTTGACCAGGATCTCCAGCGCGGGCTCCAAGGCGTCGGCCAACGGGGTGGGCAGCGTCAGGGGAACGCCGAGGGCGCCGAGGACGCCGTTGATGAGTCGGGCCGGCAGCCGCAGTGGCTCCAGCAGCGGCAGATCGTCTGGTGCGAAGGTGCTGTAGGAGGTGCTTGGAAGATCCAAGGTCACCAGGAACCCGAGCCTGGTGTAGATCAAATCGTCGGAATCGCCTTCGAAACTCGTGCCGCCGAGCAGGTTTGTCGGCAGCACCGTCGCCAGCAGGCTGTTGGCCAACGAGAACGGGTTGAGCGTCGCCGGGAAGTCTGACATCGCGTTGTAGCCCCACGCCACACTGACCGTCGCGGCATTGAGGTCGACTCCGGTGCTCGACGCCGACGTTCCCTCCGCGCTGACGGCCTGGACGCCGAAGAGGTTCAGGATCGGGCCGAACCGCGCGTACAGGCCCCCGTTGGGCGTACCGGGGTTATTCGCTTGCAGCACTGCAAGATTCGTGACGTTCGTACCCTGGACACAGGTGGGTCCGGTGGTGCAGGGCTGCCCGTTCAGCGAACTGACCGTCCCGCTCGGCACCAGCGGGGTGTAGCCGGGCGGGGTGTTTCCCGCGGCGCTGGCGAGCAGCGCCTCGTAGGCCAGTCCGGCGTTGTACGCCCCGATTCCCGACCCGCCGAGGATCAGCGCCCCCACCGCTCCCCCGGGTTGGCGCTTGAACGTCGCGCCGAGCGGATTGAACCCGCCGAAGGGGTAGGCGTTGACAGCATCGCCGAGCACCGGCGGGATCGCAGGCGCCCAGGCCAGGTTGAGCGTGATGTCGCCGACGACGTCCACATCTTGGATCACGACCGTGTCGACTCCCAGTGCGGCGGCGACCGCGAAGAGTGGGCCGGTGGTCACCGCGCCGAAGTCCACATCAGCCTGCGCGGCCGGAGCACCCACGGTCACCGCGGCGGCCAGTGCCAGCGACGCCGATCCCACACCGGCGAATTTCGTCAGTCTTGCCATGGCCATCTCCCCATCCCGCATAGCTGTTCCGTCCGGCTCAGAACATACCCAAAACGGTGGTTACAGCAAAGCTCACGATCAGCCGCGGCGAATGCACCCTTGCCAGCCCGGCACCGGTGCCGCACAGTGACTCAGGTGAGCCGAACCGCACTGCGTATCTGTCCGTTCTGCGAGGCGACCTGCGGGTTGGTCCTCACCGTCGAGGAGGGGGTCGACGGGGCGAAGGTCACCGGCGCCCGCGGCGACCGCGACGACGTGTTCAGCCACGGGTTCATCTGTCCCAAGGGCGCGAGCTTCGCCGAGTTGGACAACGACCCCGACCGGCTGCGCGTCCCACTGGTCCGAAGGGACGGCGAACTGGTCGAGGCAAGCTGGCCCGAGGCGCTGAGCGCGGCGGTCGAGGGATTGCAGCGGGTCGCGGCTGCAACCGGTAGCAGTTCAGTGGGTGTGTATCTGGGTAACCCGAACGCGCACACCATCGCCGGTGCGCTCTACGCGCCGCAACTGGTACGGGCGCTCAAGACCCGGCACGTCTACTCGGCCAGCACGCTGGATCAGATGCCCAAGCATGTCGCCTGCGGTTACCTCTACGGCAGCCCGCTGGCGTTCACCGTGCCCGATGTCGACCGCACCGATCACCTGGTGGTCATCGGTGCCAATCCCCTGGTGTCCAACGGCAGCGTGGCCACGGTGGCCGACTTCCCCGGCAAGCTCAAGGACCTCAAGCGCCGCGGCGGCCGGCTGACAGTCATTGACCCCAACCGCACCAGGACCGCCGAGGTTGCCGACCGCCACATCGCGCCGCGTCCCGGCACCGACGGAGCACTGCTGTTCGCGGTGGTCCACGTGCTCTTCGATGAGGACCTGGTGGATCCCGACCTCGGCGGACTCGCCGACCACGTCACCGGACTGGAGCAGGTGCGCGCCGCCGCGCTGGAATTCCCGCCGGCGGCGGTGGCGCAGCACTGCGGGGTGAGCGAGCAGGAGATCCGCGAGCTGGCGCGCGATATCGCCGCCGGGCCGCGCACATGCGTCTACGGCCGCATCGGCACCTCCACCGTCGCCTTCGGCACCCTGACCAGTTGGCTGGTCGACGTCGTCAACCTGCTGACCGGCAACCTGGACCGCCCCGGGGGCGCGATGTTCGCCTCCTCGCCGATCACCGCGTCGCCGCGGCCGCCTAAACGGGGTCGCGGTTTCACCGTCGGACGCTGGCACAGCCGGGTGTCGGGGCATCCGGAGGTGCTTTCGGAGCTGCCCACCGCGCTGATACCCGAGGAGATCGAGACACCCGGCGAGGGCCAGATCCGGGCGATGGTCACGATCGCGGGCAACCCTGTGCTGTCGGCACCGGACGGCGACCGGCTCTCCGCGGCGCTGCACGCGCTCGATTTCATGGTCTCCATCGATCCCTATCTCAACGAGACCACCCGGCACGCCGACGTCATCCTGCCGCCGCCGCCACCGTCCTACAGCGCACACTTCGACGTGGCGCTGTCCAACACGGCGGTGCACAGCACCGCCCGCTACTCCCCTCCGGTATTCGCACTGCCCGACGACAGGCCCGACGAGGTGCAGATCCTGTCCCGGTTGGCACTCGGCATGCTCGGTCTGGGCGCAGACGCGGACCCGAAAATCCTTGAGGACCAGATCATTACAGCGGTACTGGGCAAGGAGACCGCCGATGACACCTCGCCGGTGGCCGGTCGCGACGTCACCGAACTCGCCGCCCTACTCACCGACGGGCCCGGTTATGAGCGGCGACTGGACATGATGTTGCGGCTCGGGCCGTTCGGTGACGCATTCGGTGCCAACCCCGAAGGCCTGACGCTGCAAAGACTCACCGATAACCCGCACGGGATCGACCTGGGTCCGCTCACGTCGCGCATTCCTGAGATTCTCCGGACCCCCTCGGGCGCGGTGGAATTGGCGCCGGAGCCGATCATGTCCGACATTCCCCGGCTCGCGGAGTCGCTGGGCTCGATCCCGGATGGCTTCCTGTTGATCGGACGGCGGCACCTGCGCTCCAACAACAGTTGGATGCACAACCTGCCCGCCCTGGCCGGCGGCACCAACCGTTGCACCCTGCAGATCCACCCCGATGACGCCGCCCGGTTGGGCGTCACCGACACCGCGGTGATCACCGGGCCGGCCGGCAAGTTGGAGGTGCCGGTGGAGATCACCGACGCCATCCGTCCCGGTGTGGTGTCGCTGCCGCACGGGTGGGGCCACGACGCACCGGGCACCCGGATGTCGGTGGCCGCGGCCGCGGCCGGGGTGAACGTCAACAGCCTGCTGGACAGTTCGCTGCTCGAACCGCTGTCGGGCACATCGGTGCTCAACGGCGTGCCGGTTGAGGTGATGGCCGCCGGCTAGGCGTTCTGGCCGCTACCTCACCCGGGCGATGGCCAGGCCGTCCCAACCCTTGGCACCCACGGTCTGGATCGCGGCCGCCTCCAGGTCGGGATGGGTGCCCATCATCTCCAGCATGTCGCGAACACCGCGGGCCTGATGATCGTCGCTCGCCGGGGCGAGGATGCGCCCCGAACGCACGACGTTGTCCACGACGATCACCGTTCCCGGCCGGCCCAACTGGATCGCCCAGCGCAGGTAGGCGCTGTTGTTCTCCTTGTCGGCGTCGACGAACACCAGATCGAAATCACCGCGCAACCCGGGCAGTGTCTCCAGTGCGGCGCCGACGACGATCTCGACCCGGTCGGCGACTCCGGCGCGGCGCATGTTCTTCGCGGCGATCTCGGCGTGGCGGGGGTTGTACTCGAGAGTCACCACACTGCCCTCGGGTCCGACTCCGCGGGCCAGACAGATCGTCGAGTACCCGGCCAGCGTGCCGATCTCCAAAGCCCGGCGTGCGCCACTGATGCGGGCCAGCAGATACAGCAGGCGCGCACTCTGCGCGGAGACCTCGATCGGCGGCAGACCCGCGGCCTGCGAGTCGGCGAGGGCAGCACTCAGGGCCGCGTCCTCCCCGAGGAGCAGGCCGTCGAGCAGTGCGTCGGTGGGCAGCCACTGGCCGGGCCCGATTGAATCGCCGTCAGCGTCCACACCACCACGGTATCTCCGCCGGTCGCCCGCGGCGGCTATCGCACGCCCTCTTTGGCATAGACCACCCGCAGTACATGTGCGGCCTCGGCACCCATCACCGCCTCGGTCAATGCGCAGAACGTGGCGACGAATTCCGGTCCGTGCGCCGGCCCTCCACCACCGCACAGATGATGCGCAACCTCATGTAGCACCACCAGTTCGCGTAATGCCCAGCGCTCGCGGGCCGGCACCGCGATCACCCCGGCACCACCGGTGTTCTCGTAGTGCGCGGCGGTGGCGGCCCGCCGTGCCCGCACCGCCAGCGCCGGGCTTTGCGGCCAGCGTGCAGCCACCGCAGGCAGTGCCAGCACCGAGTCGATGTAGCGCTGCACCGAGTCGACGGAGGCGAAACGCGCCTCTGGAGGGAGGGTGATCTGCGCGCCGAAGAAGTCGATCGCGCGAGAACTGTGCCCGGCGGCACGATCGAAGAGGGTGCGGACGAACTCCTCGGCCGCGTAGACGCGTGACCGCTGGGTGTCGCGTGAACTCACCGCGGCAGCCGGGTGCGCGCCCCCGGCAGTTCGGGACTGGCACCGAGTCGGGCATTGCGACCGGCGCGGTCACCGGCGCGCCGCGCCGACGACGAGTACCCCGCTGAGGAACTGGTGGCGCGCCACGTTCCGCGGGCCTGGGACTGCGACCGGTAGTGGTTGCGCAGTTCGATCTCCTTGTTGCGCAACGCCAGAGCGGTTCCTGGTTGCCCACCCGACCTCTTGTCGACGCGTACAGCCTCGCGTTTGGCATCGTCGCGCGCCTGCGCCAGGCGCTGTCCGATTCGCGAGCCGAAGGCGAGCTGGAAGTTCAGCCGCGCGGTGATAGTCGGCGTGGGCCGGTGCGATCCGGTGGCAAGGTAGGCGTCGCAGGTGCGGACCATCTGCACGACCAGGCTGGCGTACAGGGCGTGCGTGGTGTCGATGTCCTCGGCGAATCCGTAGGCGTAGACGAAGGTGGAGTTGGATGCCACATCGCAGCTCACGTCGTTGGCCGCGGCGATCGCCGCGAACAACTGCACGTAGGTGCGCAGTCCGCGGCTACCGGGCTCGCCGATGGTGATAGTCCGCTGTGTGGGCGTCTGGGCGGCGGTGCGGACCGCGGAGTGGGCGCGTGCGACAGCGAGGTCGATCGAGGTCGCGGTGGCCAGCCGCTGGGCGGCCGACATGAAGGCTTCAGCCTCGTGCGCGTTGTCGGTACCCTCGGCCTGGCGCAGCAGTGCGGCGATCCGGGCGAGCATCTTGTCATCGGTCATGGCGTCACGCTAAAACCGCCGCACGACAGCGGCGCTCCACATGGTCGGGGTCCGGTGTGGGTATCCCCAGACCGGGATTCATCAACACCCACGCGGCAACTCTACTGGCTCACTTGATGACGAACTGGTCCAGCGCGGCAATCAACTGCGGGGCCAGCGGGTCCTGTTTGGCGTAGTTGCCGATGTTGTCGCTGGCATCCTCGCGCAGCACATGGTTGACGCCGGTGAGTTCGACGAACTGCAGCGCTGTGTGTGCCAGCGCGCCGCGCAGGGCCGTCATATCGGCGCAATCGGCCTGGCCATCGGAGTCGGAGCAGGTCAGCATCACCGGGGTCCCGGCGGGGATGCGGGCGGCCAGCGACAGCGGGTCTATCGCATCGGCGTCGGCAACGGCTTTGGCATTGCCGGGGTTGAGGATGGCGGTCAGACCGTCGGGAAGCGCGGCCGGCGCGGTGCCCGCTGCGCGGGCCTGCTGGACCGCCGAGCGCCAGGCGCCCAGCACTTGGTCGGCCTGCTGCTGACTCTTGGCGCCGTCGCGTACCGCGGCGGCCAGATCCGCGCTGACACGGCTGGAGATGAGATCGAGGTAGCGGGCAGCCAGCGGCTGCAGCAGTCCCAGCGAGTGGATCGACGGCGCGCCCGCCGAGGTGTCACCGGCAAGGGACATCGCGTGAATGGCGCCCTCCCCCACCGCGTACACCGAGATCCGTCCGGCGTCGGTGCCGGCCTGTCCGGCGAGGAACCGGATGGCGGATTTCGCGCCGCCGGTGTAGACCGCACTACCGACGTCGGCGGGCGCGGCGGCGTAGCGGCCCAGCCCGGTCGCACCGGTGCCCACCTTGTCGTAGCGCAGGCTCGCCACGCCGTGGTCGGACAGGTACTCGGCGAGCTGGCGCATGTTGCCGATCGGGCCGGCGACATTGTTGTCGCCGTTGCGATCGGTGCGCCCGCTCTCGGAGATCAGCAGGGCGGCGGGTCCGGCCTCGGGTCCGGCGGAGCCGCCGTCGCGGTGCCGGTAGGTGCCGTGCAGCGTCAGCCCGTCGGCCTCGAAGGTGACCTCCTCGTCGATCCAGGCCGCCGGCCTGTCGGTCGCCGAACAGCCGGCCAGTGCCGCGATCGTCAGCACCACCGTCAGCAGCGCCGCGGTCAGGCGCCTCACAACCGGGCCGTAATCCACGACGTCACGTCATCGAGGACCCGGTCGCGCTCGGGCTCGTTGAACACCTCGTGGTAGAGCTGCGGATAGACCTTCAGTTCCACATCCTGCGATCCCACACACTGAACCAGCCGGCGGCTGCCTTCGGCCGAGACCAACTGATCGTCCTCACCGTGCACCACCAGAAGCGGTGCGGTGATACCCGGGGCCCGCCGGTGCATGGTCTCGCCGACCAGTAACAGCGCCTTGCCGATGCCGGCGGGGATCTTCCCCCGGTACACCAGCGGGTCGGCCTTGTAGTCGGCCACCACGGCCGGATCGCGCGACACCAGGTCTGCATCGATCGACTCGATGGGCAGATCCGGGAGGATCGAACCGAGCGCCTTGCCGAACACCGCCTTGGCCTTCGATACGCCGGTGTGCGCGGCGATCGCCGGACCGGAGAGCACCATCAAGTCGTAGGACTCGGGATGCTGCACGCCGTAGGCGAACGCGATACCGCCACCCATGCTGTGGCCCAGCACAATGCGCTTGGCTCCCGGGTTCTCGGCGGTCGCGATCCCGACCAGCGTGCGATAGTCGGAGACGAACTCCGACATGTCGCGCACGCGCACCCGCTTACCACCGGCGCGCCCGTGCCCCCGGTGGTCGAGGGCGTAGGTGGCCAGCCCGGCCTCACCGAAGCGCTGCGCCACGTGGTCGTAGCGACGGGCGTGTTCGCCGTAGCCATGCGCCAGGATCACCACCCCCCGGACCGCGGTATCGGGCGTCCATACGTCGTAGACGATCGGAATCTTGCCGACGCCCTCAAAGGTCCGCTCCACCCGGGTTGTCACCATGAGGCGAGGGTAACGGCCACCTCTCGTGGTCCTTCCCGTAGGCGATCATTGAGCCGGCGGTCACACTGCGAGACGCCGGTGACCCGACAGCGCCGGTTCTGCTGCGGTGCTTCGTGATCCGCCCGCGCCGGAAGAGTCATCGCGCCGTTACTTATGTTGACAGTGTTGCTGGTGTGGCTATCGTTAAACCGTGCCGACCCGTGTCACTGCGCTGCGCCGTCTCGGACGGGCCTGCCTGGCGGTGCTCTGCGTTGGGGCCATCGCCGGGATCGCGCCACCGATGGCCTCGGCCGCCGCACGTGATCAGCTGGCCCAGGCGGTCGCGACGACTCGGGGCAGCTATCTGGTCTACAACTTCGGCAGCGGATTTCCGGCCCCGATGCTCGACGCCGGCGGGCGCTGGTACGAGATGAGTAACGGCGGGCGGCTGATGATTGTGAAGTCGGCGTCGCAGCGGCTCGCGCCGCGCCTACTGGTGGACAGCCATCAGGGCTTCCAGTCGCGCTGCGAGCGCACGCCGGGCGCACGCACCCGCGAGGGTTTGATGCAGGCCTCGGAGACCTACACGCCGCTGCAGGCGTGGGAGGTGCTCGGACGGCCCACGATCGCGGTGAACGCGAACTTCTTCGATGTGCGCTCCCAGCAGGGCGGCTCCTGGAAGAGCACCGATTGCAGTTCGCCGCTGGGTACCTATATCGACAACACCGGCGGCCTGGGCCGCGCCAACCTCGCGGTGACGGGCACGCTGGCCTATGCCGGCAAGCAGGCGCTCTCCGGCGGCAACGAGGTGTGGACGGCGTTGAGCACGCTCATCCTCCCCGTCCGCGGCGCGCCCTACGTGGTCGCGCCGCGCTCGACGCAGGACTATGACGCAGCCTCACCGGAGATCGCCAGACTCGTCGGGGCGGGCACCAGGTTCGTCGCGGTCAGCGGTCTCGGACTGCTCGCGCCGGGCGACACCGGCCAGCTCAACGACCCCGGCCCGAGCGCGGCACGCACTGCCGTCGGATACGTCCGCGACCGTGACGAGATGTACGTCTTCCAGGGCGGCAGCTACACACCGGATCAGATCCAGGACCTCTACCGCGGGCTCGGCAGCGACACCGCGGTCCTGCTCGACGGCGGCGGATCATCGGCGATCGTGCTGCGCCGCGATACCGGCGGCATGTGGGCCGGCGCCGGCTCCCCCCGCGGCTCGTGTGACACAACGGCGGCGCTGTGTGATGCGCGTGAGCGTGCGCTGCCGAGCTGGCTGGCGTTCAACTAGCGCCCCGCAGCATTTACAGCTTGGGCGTGAGATCCAGCGACGTCACCGTGGTCATCCTGGTGACACGCCAGTCACGGCCGTAGCGCTTGAGCTCCAAGCGATACGACAGGTACTGCAACGACGGGATATTGTTGCTCTGCTCGGAAGTCGACGTGGTGTTGGTGTAGACCAGCGCGGTGGCCTCGTCACCGTTCAACGACTCGATCCCGGCACCGACCACCTGGGTGGAGCTGGTCACCTTGGCCTGTTTGTTGGTCGCTGCGATCGCATCGACGAACTTGCGGTATTGATCTTCGAAGTCACCGCCGAGGTACTTCGCCGAACGCGATGACAGGGTGTCCATGTCCTCCGGGGTGTAGCTCCATAGCGTCGTGATCGCGTCGGCCGCCCTTTGCGCGATCTGGTACTTGGTCGCCACGGTGGCACGGTTCACCAGGTAGGGCTGGACCGCCGCGGCGGCGAAACCGCCTGCGGCGACGAACAACCCCGCCGAGGTCACGATGGCGAGCACCTTCTTGTTGCGGGCGAACCACTGCCCGCCGCGGCGTTGCGTGACCGGGTTGTCGGCGAGCGGTGCATCCGGCTGAGCCGCTGGCTCTTCATCGTCACCAGTTTCGAGAACTTCACGTGCCGACTCGTCGTCATCGGCGCTCAGATCACCTGGATCAGGTTGCTGACCTTCCACGTCTGTCCTTCCTTGATCGCAGTGACCACCCAGCGGTTGGCGCTGGGAATCTTGGTCCCGTCGGGCATCGTGGTCATCGTGGAGGACACCGCGATGACACTGGCGCTGCCGTCGTCGTTCCAGCGTTCGATACCGAGATCGGCGACCGTGCCGACACCGGGTTCGGCCCGCGCGACCTGAACGACGATCTCGTTCATCTTCTCTTCGTACATCTTGGCGAATTCGCCTGTGCCCTGGGCCAGCACCCGGTCGGCATAGTCGTTGGCGTTGAACGGATCCAGGGAGGTGTACTGGGTGACGAACGACCGGACGAAGTCGATCACCGCCGCCTCCCGGATCGCGGCGCTGCGCTCGCTCTGACTTTTCGTGAACACCATCGCGCTCACTGCGACGGCGGTGAGGACCGCCAGAGACGCGACGGCGATCACCACTGTCAGCAGCGGGCGTCGCGGCGCGGTGACCGGCAGCGGAAAAGCTTCGGCCGTTCCCGGTTCGATGCGACGGCGGGGACTCATCAGCCCTCCCCCGTCTTCGGCGCGGAGGAGGCCGGCGGGGCACCACCGGGCTTGGGCGGTGCCGGCTTCGGAGCCTGACTCGGCGCGGGCGTTGCAGACTTAGCGGCTCCCGGCTTGGGGGATGCAGGCTTAGCGGCTCCCGGCTTCGGCGCTTCAGGCTTGGGGGATTCAGGCTTGGGCGGAGTCAGCACCAACAACTCAGACACCTGCCACTGCCCGGATCCCGACTTGGCGAAGCCCACCCGCAGTGATGCGGTGATGAACCGCTGCTGGGGTTCCACCCCGCGCTGACCCTGCAGCAGCAGCAGCATCGTCGCACGATCGGAGTCGGCCGAGAGCACCGCGCCGTCGGTCACCCAGTAGGTGTTGTCGACCGGGCCCGCCTTGCGGATCATCTCCTGCTGGGCGGTCAGTTCGCCGCGGTAGTCTCCCGTCACCAGCGCCTGCGCCCGGGCGAAATCGGAGTCCACGTTCTTGGCGGTATAGCTCAGCATGCCGGTCACGATCTTTGGACCCTCGACGGCGATCTGCTCGCGCGTACTGACCGTCGCCTGTTGATTCCGGTAGACCGTGAGATACCCGAGACCCGCCACCAGCAGGGCCACCAGAGCCACCGCCGTGGCCAGTGTGCCGGCCATCCTTCGGGCGTCGGAGGCGGGCGGATCCACGCGCACCACCTCGGTGCGCACAAGCAGATCGGCGAACGTCCGCCCCCGGGAGTCGAGCAGTGGCCACAACCATCCGAGCAACAGGGGAAGGGTGTCGAGCAGGTGGGCGAGATCTCGAAGCAGGAGTCGCCACGGCCCCGGACGGCCGCCGTCATGGTCGAGGACGGCGATGGCGAAGACCGCGCGGCCGATGGTCCAACCGGTGACCGCGGGCGCCATCCAGCGGTTGACCATGATCGCCAGCAGGACGGCCGCCGCAGCCAGCACACACACCCACCACGCCCAGCCACCCACCGGCGCCGACCAGCCGACGAGCATCAGGCAGGCGGCGAGTCCGATGCCGAAAACGATGTCCACGCAGAATGCACCGGCCCGGGCCGCCCAGTCGGCGGGCCGTATCTCAACCGCCTCGGTGAGGGGCGTTTCAACAACTGCGTCGTCGAACGTGACCGTCACTTGCTCACCGGGTCGATGCTGTCGATCTTGTAGGTGTCGCCGTCGGCCACCATCCGCACCCGGAGCCGGTAGCTCAACTCCTGGTCCTGCTTGTCCACATTGGACATAGCCACCCGGGTGGCGACCAGCACATCGATGGAGCCGTCGGGGTTGTGCTTCTCGACAGCGGCGCGGATGTCGCTGATCTTCACCTGAGCCTGTACGGTCTGGTACGCGTCGGCGAGGAGACCTCCGTACAGATTCGCCTGCGGCGCATAGTTTTCGGTGGCGCACGCAACGATCTTGCGCTGGCTTTCGTTCATCGCCTTGACGTCGGGTGCCTGGGTGGCGGCGATGCAGTCCTTGGCCGCTGCCACGGCCGCGGCGTCACCGGAGACCGCCGCCGACGTCTTCCGCTGGCCGAGCAGCGTGGTGACACCGAGGGCGGTCAGAACCAGCGCGGCGGCGAGAATGCCGGCGCACACCCCGGTCAGCCACCGGCCGCCGGCCAGCCGCGAGGCCGGCCCGCTGCGGTCGGGATCTCCTTCGACCGTCTCGTCAGCCGTGAGTGGCGGGGTTGGGGTCAGCTGACCGGAGCCAGCATCTCCTTCCATCCGTCGTCTCCTGTGGTCGTCGAGTTCTTGACGGTGTACTTCGTACCATCCGGTCCCACGACCTCGCCGCTCTGGGCGTCGTAGACCGCCGATGCATTGGTCGCCGTCGGCGTGTAGGTGCACGGGTTGGGCTGCTGCCCATTGCACACTACGGTGCCCTGACCCGGGGTCGACGGCGCATCCTGCGCGGGCGGTGTGGGCGCGGGAAGCAGTTCGGCCGGCAGTGGGTTCATACCGTTGTTGATCGACGGCGCCGGAATGACCAGACCCGGTTTCGGGGGCTGATCACAGCGCGCACCCGCCGCCGGGCAGTTGACGATCTGATCCGGATCGCCGTACCAGGGGTTGGTGCCCAGCGGCGTGTAGGGCTCATTGCTGCGGCAATCCAGCGGAGTCGCCGCACGCTTGCCCGGCACGTCGACACACGGGAAGTTGCGCGCACCGCGGACGGCGTTCGCCGGGGTGTCCTTCGGGATCTTGCAGTACAGACCGTTCTCCACC
>JAIOQK010000045.1 GCA_021413425.1 Mycobacterium sp. | reverse complement strand
TGCAATCGGCGGTGACCATCGGCCAGACCGACCTCAACAAGGTCGGCTACATTCCACTGCCGGCTGAATTTCAGACCAGGGTCGCCGCCGCCGTCAACAGCATCAGTTAAAGAGGGTGACCTGCGCCGGATCCGTTCACCTTTCGGTAACCAGCCGGTCGCCGGTTTGGGTTAGTTTGCGTGGGTGCAGATACACCTGGATGGCTACACCGTCGTCGACGACGAGGATGACGACCCGATCCTGCTCGATCCCAAGGGTCTTCCGGTCGACACCTGGCGGGAGAACTACCCCTACGAAGACCGGATGTCGCGGCCGGATTACGAGGAGCAGAAGCACATCCTGCAGGTCGAACTGCTGAAATTGCAGAACTGGTCCAAGGCCAACGGCCTGCGGCACGTCATCGTGTTCGAGGGCCGCGATGCCGCCGGCAAGGGCGGCACGATCAAGCGGTTCATGGAGCATCTCAACCCCCGCGGAGCCCGCGTGGTGGCGCTGGAGAAGCCCACTGAAAAGGAAAGCACCCAGTGGTACTTCCAGCGCTACGGGGAGATCGTGATGTTCGACCGGTCCTGGTACAACCGCGCAGGGGTCGAGCGGGTGATGGGCTACTGCACCCCCAAGCAGCACGCTGAATTCGTCCGGCAGGTTCCGCTGTTCGAGCAGATGCTCGTCAATGACGGCATGAGTTTGACCAAGCTGTGGTTTTCAGTCTCCCAATCGGAACAGCGCACCCGTTTCACGATCCGGCACGTCGATCCGGTCAGGCAGTGGAAGCTGTCACCGACTGATCTGGCATCGCTGGACAAGTGGGACGACTACACCGCGGCCAAAGAGGACATGTTCACCTGGACCGACACCGAGGTCGCGCCGTGGACGGTGATCAAGAGCAACGATAAGAAGCGGGCTCGCGTCAATGCGATGCGCCATGTGCTGAGCAAGTTCGACTATGCCGACAAGGATTACGAGGCGGTAGGTCAGCCTGATCCGCTGATCGTTGGGCGCGCCGTCTCCCATTCGGATTGAGATCGACGTCGCACCGCCATTGCGAGCTGGCACCTGGCGTTTGAGCGACATTCACCTCGAATTCAATCGCTGTCCGCCGGAGTGGCCCTACCGAACCCATATCCTTTCCGCATGCGGTCCGCCTATGGCGCGCAACTTGCCGTCCTCACCGATCAGCTCGCCGAGATGTGCCAAATGGTGGGCACCGCGATGGAACGCTCAACGCAGGCGCTGCTTCACGCCGATCTGCGCCCGGCAGAGCAAGTCATCGGTGAGCACGAGAAAATCCTGCTTGCCAGTGCCGGAGTCGAAAAGACGGGACTCGCCCTGCTGACGCAGCAGTCCCCACTCGCACGAGATCTGCGGGCCATCGTCGGCTCCATCCAAATCGTCGCTGACATCGAACGGATGGGCGCACTGGCGCTGCACATCGCCGAGATCGCGCGTCGGCGCCATCCTCAGTCCGCACTTCCCCAAGAGGTCACGGGTTACTTCGCCGAGATGGGCCGTATCGCGCTCGACCTGGCGGCGAATGCGCATCAGGTGATCGTGTCCTGTGACCTCGGCAGGGCCCGATACATTCGGGACGCCGACGATGCGATGGATGACCTGCACAGGCACCTCTTCACCGTGCTCATGGACCGGGAATGGCGACACGGAACGGCCGCTGCCGTGGACGTGACTCTGCTGGGCCGCTATTACGAGCGCTTCGCCGACCACGCCGTGGAGATCTCCCGCCGGATCATCTTCCAGGCAACGGGTCACGCCAGGAACGAAGAGCGAATTCTGGCTCACTAGGGGCCACGATGCACATCGCCTGGCAGCGGGCGGCCAGTTCGCTCCGCGTCGATGCGGGCAGCTGCAGGGGCCGGATGTCGACGTGAACGACAGTGCGGCGGGCACGCGCGATCCGTACCACCGAGGCCCACAGCGAGTCGTCGCCGAGGAACGCTGTCGCGGTGGAGGGCGTGCCGTCGCGATGGTGATAGGTGAGGCGCAGCGGTTGTACCGGGCGTCCGGTGTCGACGGCGGCCTGAAACAGTGCGGGGCGGAACCGACCGTGTTCGCGGCCGCAGAAGGTTGTTCCCTCCGGGAAGGCGACCACCGTCCGGCCGTCGCGCAGTCGGTGCGCCACCGCCTCGACGACCCCGGGGAGTGTGTGAAGACTCCGGCGTTCGATGGGGATGACTTTCGCAAGACGTGCCAGCAGGCCGACCGCCGGCCAATCGACGAGGTCCGCACGGGCGACGAACGAACCCGGCAGCAGCGCGCCGATCGCGAAGACGTCGACCCATGAGGTGTGGTTACCGACCACCAGCATGCCTCGCAGATTGCGGATCGGGCCACCGGATCGGGTGACTCGGATGCCGAGGCAACGCAGTACCGCCCGGCAGTAGAACCTCTTGGCGTGGATGTTCCCCGGCATCGGAACCGCGAGCAGGGGCAGAGTCAGCACCACCAGTGCCGCTACCGCGATCCGCCGTGTGACTCGGACGGCTTCGATCAGGCGGTGCCCCGGTTGCCCGAGCGCTGACTGCACGCAGCCCTCGTTGCAGGATGTCTTCGGAAGCCAGGAGTGGTCGACTGCAGCAGTCATGAGGGGTTCCCTGCCCCCGAAGCCGACCGCAGCCGGTTGAGGTAGCGGATGTCGGCGTTGCCCTTGTTCAACAGGGCCGGGAAATCGCCCACTCCGAAGGCCGGATCGTGGGCAGGCTGACCGCAGATTCGGGCGCCCAGTCTCAGGTATCCACGCATCAGGGGTGGGACCGTCACCCGTTGGGGCGGGTCGATGTCATCGAGGCCCCGGCCGTCGAGGACCACCGGCCGGTAGGGATGGACGGTGAACTCAGGACCGGCGCCGTGACGGCCGAGCGTGAAGTCGCGAACCCCGCGCAGCTCGCTGCCGGCGGGCCCTGCGCCGTGCGTCGGCACCGAGACGCACCCGATGACGTGGTCGTATCCGCACCGATCAAGATAGGCCAGGATTCCCGCCCACATCATCAGGATCACCGCGCCATTGCGATGGTCTCGGTGAACCACGGCCCGGCCCATTTCGACCATCGATGGCCGCAGTGGGTCAAGCGCCCGGACATCGAATTCCGTTGCGGTATAGAGTCCCCCGGCCGCGATAGCGCCCGGCGGCGGCAGCATGCGGTAGCAGCCGACGAGGTCCCCGGAATCGTCATCGCGCACCAGGATGTGGTCACAGTGCTCATCGAAACGGTCGGCATCGAGACCGGTGTCATTGCGAAGAGCGAACCCCGGCTCGGTTGAGAAGACTTCGTACCGCAACCTTTGGGCGGCTTCAATGAGAGTCGGATCAGTTGTCAGCAGCAACGAGTAACGCGGGCCGGCGAGCCGGCGGGTGTCGGCGTGGTCAGGGGCTATGAGTACAGATGCGGTTCTCACGGACCCTCACGGTCAACGCCTCGTATGACTAAACCTCCACGCTGTGGTGTTGTGTCGGTGTACGGATCGTGACAAATGGGCGACGTCCGTCTCACTGTTCATCTGTTGTTGGTCTGCTGCTTCGTGTCGTCAACCAGTAGCCACACCGCACATCGCTATACATGTGCTGTGCGATGCACCGTATTCGGCACCGGCTACCTCGGAGCCACCCACGCGGTGGGAATGGCGGAACTGGGCCACGACGTGGTCGGCGTCGATATCGATCCCGGCAAGGTCGCCAAGCTCTCGGCGGGTGAGATCCCCTTCTACGAGCCGGATCTGGCCCAGGCTCTCCAGGACAACCTCGCGACTGGGCGGCTGCGCTTCACCACCGACTACGACGTTGCCGCTGACTTCGCCGACATCCACTTCCTCGGTGTCGGGACGCCGCAGAAGAAGGGCGAGTACGGAGCCGACCTGCGTCATGTCCACGCGGTGATCGACGAGCTCGTGCCCCGGCTGACGCGGCCGTCGGTGATTGTCGGCAAGTCCACCGTGCCGGTAGGGACAGCGGCTGAACTGGTCCGTCGCGCAACCGGTCTGGCCCCCGCGGGGGTCGATATCGAGATCGCCTGGAACCCGGAGTTCCTCAGAGAGGGGTTCGCCGTCTACGACACCTTGCACCCGGATCGCATCGTCGTCGGGGTGCAGGCCGGGTCAACGCGAGCCGAACCGGCTCTACGGGAACTTTACGAACGTCTCCTTGGCGACGGGGTGCCCTTTCTTCTCACCGATCTGCAGACCGCCGAATTGGTGAAGGTGTCGGCCAACGCCTTCCTGGCGACCAAGATCTCCTTCATCAACGCTATCTCGGAAGTGTGCGAAGCCGCCGACGCCGACGTACACGTTCTGGCCGACGCGCTGGGCCACGACCCGCGAATCGGTCGTCAGTTCCTCAACGCGGGACTGGGGTTCGGCGGGGGGTGCCTCCCCAAGGACATCCGGGCCTTCATGGCCCGCGCCGGGGAATTGGGGGCCAGTCATGCGCTGACGTTCCTGCGCGAGGTGGACAGCATCAACATGCGCCGGCGAACCAAGATGGTCGAGTTGGCCACCACCGCGTGCGGTGGCTCGCTGCTGGGCGCCAACATCGCGGTGCTGGGCGCGGCGTTCAAACCCGACTCCGACGATGTGCGCGATTCGCCAGCGCTCAATGTCGCCGGGATGCTGCAACTCAACGGTGCCACGGTCAATGTGTACGACCCCAAGGCGATGGACAACTCCCAGCGATTCTTCCCGACCCTCAGTTATGCGACCTCGGTGCTTGATGCGTGTGAACGGGCTGACGCGGTGATGGTGCTGACCGAGTGGCGGGAGTTCATCGAACTCGATCCGCACAAACTGGCGACCACGGTGCGGGGTCGGGTGGTCGTCGACGGTCGCAATTGTCTCGACGTGCGCCGGTGGACCGACGCCGGTTGGCGACATTACGGGCTCGGACGACGAAGCGCCTCGGTCGATACCAACCGATGAAGGGGTGAGAGATGCGGGTCGCGATCGTCGCGGAATCGTTTCTGCCCAACGTCAATGGGGTCTCCAACTCGGTGCTGCGGGTGCTCGAACATCTGCGTCGCGCGGGCCACGAGGCACTCGTCATCGCTCCGGATACCCCTCGTGGTGAGGCGCCTGCGGCGCGTATCCACGACGGCGTGCGAGTCAGCCGGATTCCGTCGCGCCTCTATCCCGCGGTGACGTCGCTGCCGCTGGCTGTCCCGCGGCCGCGGATACTGCGGGTGCTGCGCGGATTCGACCCGCACGTCGTACACCTTGCCTCGCCGGCACTGCTGGGCTACGGCGGACTGCTGGCCGCTCGCCACCTCGGTGTTCCGACCGTCGCGGTCTATCAAACGGACGTGGCGGGCTTCGCCTCGAGCTACGGCGTCCCGCTCGCCGCGGGGCCGGCGTGGGCGTGGACGCGGCATCTGCACTCCAGAGCCGACCGGACGCTGGCGCCCTCAACGGCGGCAATCGACGATCTTCGGGCACATGGCATACCGCGCGTGCATCATTGGCCTCGAGGCGTCGATCTGACCGCGTTCGTTCCCTCTGCCCGCGATGACGCCCTACGCCGGGTGTGGTCTCCCGAGGACAAGCCGATCGTCGGCTTCGTGGGTCGACTCGCGCCGGAAAAACATGTGGAACGTCTGGCCTCACTCGCCCGCCGTGACGATCTGACCGTGGTGATCGTCGGAGACGGTGTCGAGAGAGAAAAGCTGCAGGCGGTCATGCCGTCCGCGGTCTTCACCGGCGCTCTCTACGGAGAGCAGCTGGCGGCGGCCTACGCCAGCATGGATGTGTTCATCCACCCGGGCGAGCACGAGACCTTCTGTCAGGCCGTGCAGGAGGCGCTCGCATCCGGAGTGCCGGTCATCGCACCGGAAGCAGGCGGGCCCCGCGACCTCGTCAGCCCGTTCCGCACCGGCCTGCTGCTCCCGACGCAACGGTTTGAGTCTCTGCTGTCTCAGTCGGTCGACCATCTCATCTCTGAGCGGTCCCGCTACGCGCATGCCGCACGCCGTAGCGTTCTCGGTCGCAGCTGGCCGGTGATCTGCGGACAGCTACTTGATCACTACTACGCGGTGATCAACTCGTTGGGCAAGGAGAGCCGGATGATCTTCAGCCACGCCGAGGCGACCTGCGTGGGCAGCGGCCCGGTGGTGTAGGTCAGTCCGTAACGCTCGAAGACCTCCTGCACCTTGGGCGCAATCTCGGAATACCGGTTGCTGGGCAGGTCGGGGTACAGGTGGTGCTCGATCTGGAACGACAGGTTGCCGGTCATGAAGTGCATGGCCGGGCTGCCGGAGATGTTGGCCGAGCCGAGCATCTGGCGCAGGTACCACTGACCGCGGGTCTCGCCCTCGATGGAGTCTTTGGCGAAGGTCTGCACACCCTCGGGGAAGTGCCCGCACATGATCACCGAATGCGTCCACAGATTGCGGACGAGGTTCGCGGTCAGATTCGCCGTCAGGGTCGTCAACGCCGACGGTCCGGACAGCAACGGGTGCAGGACGTAGTCGCGGGTTGCGTGGCGGCGGATCTTGGCGAGCACCTTCTTGCCGCGGCTGATGAAGTCCTTCTTCTCCACCCGGCCCTTGAGGTACTTGCCGATCTCCAGGTCGTAGAAGGCGATTCCGTACTGGAAGAAGCAGGCGTTGATGGCATTGGACAGCGGTTGGATCAGGTACAGCGGCTGCCAGCGCTGCTCCTCATCAACTCGCATGATGCCGTAACCCAGGTCGTTGTCCTTGCCGCGGACGTTGGTGTAGGTGTGGTGCAGTTCGTTGTGGGAGTGCTTCCACATATCCGCCGGTGAGGCGTTATCCCACTCCCAGGTCGTGGAGTGGATCTTCGGGTCGCGCATCCAATCCCACTGGCCGTGCATCACGTTGTGGCCGATCTCCATGTTCTCGATGATCTTGGAGACCGACAGCCCCGCCGTCCCGATCAGCCACGCGGGCGGGAACAACGAGAACAGCAGCACCGCACGGCTGCCCAGTTCGAGCTTGCGCTGCGCGTCGATGACGGTGCGGATGTAGGTGGCGTCGCGTTCACCGCGGCTGGCGACGACTTGCTCGCGGATGGCGTCGAGTTCGGCGCCGAGGTTCTCGATGTCGGCGTCGCTCAGGTGCGTTGTCGGGTCGGTGAGTGCTTCGTGCACTGCGGTCATGTCGGTGTTCCTCTCAGAGATTGATATCGCAGGGGCCGGCGGCCGCGGAGATGCAGGTCTGGATGACGACGCCGTCGCCCTCGGCGGCGGTGGTGACCTGCCCGGTGCGCAGATCCCGCACCGCACCCCGGCGCAGCGGCGCCACGCAGCCAAAGCAGATGCCCATCCGGCATCCCGAGGGCATCAGCACCCCGGCGGCCTCGCCGGTGTCGAGCAGGCTCCGGGTGCCGTCGCACTCGACGGTGGTGCCGCTGGCGGAGAAGGTGATCTGCCCGCCGTCACCGGTGGCGACGACGGTGGGGCGGAACCGCTCAGTATGCAATCGGTCGGCGATACCGGTTGCAGCCCAATGGCTTTCCAGATCGTCGAGCAGATCGGCGGGCCCGCACGCCCAGGTGTGCCGTTCGGTGAGGTCGGGGACCAGCCGGCCCAGCGCGGTGGCATCAAGCCTGCCGTCGGTGCCGGAGTGGACCTCCACCAGGTGCAGCTGCCTGCGGGCCGCGCGTCCGCGCAGTTCTCCGCCGAAGATGACGGCTTCCGGACCCGGCGCGGAATGCACGACGACGATGTCGGCGGCCTTCCCATGCTGCAGGTTGCGCAGCATCCCCATCACCGGGGTGATGCCGCTGCCGGCCGTGACGAACAGGACCTTGGCCGGCGAGGGTGCCTCCAGGACGAAGCTCCCG
>JAIOQK010000323.1 GCA_021413425.1 Mycobacterium sp. | reverse complement strand
GAGACGACCTGACCCTGGCCGTTGAGGGTCGCTTCGACCAGCCCGCCGCCGGCTTGGACCTGGACCTGGGTCGCTGCGATCTGCTTCTGCGCCTCGACAAGCTGCTGCTGCATCTGCTGGGCCTGCACCAGGGCGGCCTGGAGATCCTGCAGGCCCTGGAGGCCCTGCGGCGGCACCGGCTGGCCGAACGGTCCGATGTTGCCGGGGTTTCCGGGGGGGATTCCGGGTTGCATGACGGACTCCTTGCGTTGTGGTCTCGACTTCGTTGCAGCCTGGAGTTTCAGGCGGTCGGTGACTTTCCAGCGTAGTCCGCTGCGGTTTACGGTGACGCCCGTGCTGAAGTTCGCTCCCCTGCGTGTCGGGGCCGTCACCGCCACCGGGCTGTTGCTGGCCGCATCGGCGTTCACCGCCCCGGTGACCCAGGCGGCGCCGGGCAGTGTCGCCGGGATGATCGTGTTCCTCGACCCCGGCCACAACGGCGCCAACGACGACTCGATCACCCGCCAGGTGTCCAACGGCCGCGGCGGCACCAAGGACTGCCAGGCCAGCGGCACCAACAGCGAGAGCGGCTATCCCGAACACACCTTCACCTGGGACACCACCCTGCGGATCCGGCAGGCCCTGCACGCCCTCGGCGTGCGCACGGCGATGTCGCGGGGCAACGACGACCAGTTGGGTCCGTGCGTGGACGAACGCGCGGCGATGGCCAACTCGCTGCAGCCCAACGCCGTGGTCTCCATCCACGCCGACGGCGGGCCGGCAACCGGACGCGGCTTCCACATTCTGTATTCCAACCCACCGCTGAACCAGACCCAGGCCGGACCCTCGGTGCAGTTCGCCCGCACCATGCGGGAGGCACTCGCCGGGTCCGGTATCCCACCGGCGACCTATATCGGCTCCAACGGGCTCAACCCGCGCGCCGACATCGCTGGCCTCAACCTGGCTCAGTACCCGTCGATTCTGGTCGAGCTGGGCAATATGAAGAACCCGGTGGACTCGACGCTGATGGAGTCCGAGGAGGGTCGGCAGAAGTACGCCGACGCCGTCGCCAGAGGAGTGGTGGCGTTCCTGCTGACCCAGCCGCCCCGAACCACCTAGCGCTGATCGGCTGCTGCGCTCTCGAGCTCTTTCTTGAGGTTGGCCAGCACCTCACCCTGGATGCCTCGCAGGCCCAGCGGTGCGAATGTCCTCTCGAAGACACCCTTGATCCCGCCGGCGCCACTCCAGGTGGTCTTCACGGTGACCGAGCATCCCGTCCCCGCCGGGGCGACGGTCCAGTTCGTCATCAGCGATGAATTGGCGTCCTTCTCCATGACGGTGTGGCCCGCCACGTCGATATCGGCCCTGACCTCGCGGACGCGGGACTTTGTGGCCTGCAGCTTCCATGCGGCGACCGTGCCGCGGCCTTGACCGCCGTGGAGCACCGCATAGTCGCTGTAGTGCGGCGACAGGATTTTCGGGCGCATGGTGCGATAGTCGGCGATCGCCTCGAGCGCGGTGGCCGGGGTGGCGTAGATCAGGATCGTGCTCGACGCGCTGACCTGTCCCATGATTGCTCCTCGTTCTCAGCCGTCGATCGGTCGGGCGCCCAACTCGGTCTGGAGAAGCTCCAGCGCCGCCTCATCGGGGTCGCGGCGCGGCGCGGGATCCTCGTCGTCGCGGACGGCCTCGGCGATCAGTTCGTCCTCTTCGGAATGCTGCGGATCCGGATCGTCGGATTGGGGCAGGGCGGCCGGCGGCGGCACCGGTTCCCCCGCACCGACTTCGCAACGCAGTTGCCAGTCGACTCCCAGCGCGTCTTTGAGTGCATCGCGGATCACGTCGGCGTTGTGCTGTTCCACCAGCCGCTTGGCCAACGTCGGCGCAGGATGCGACAGCACCAGGGTGTCGTTCTCGACCGCGCGCACGATCGCGGCATCCAGCATGGCGTAGAGCGGCTTGCTGCGGTCGCGGACCTTCTCCCGGACCGTCGGCCACACGCTACGCACCGTCGCGGCATCGAGGTGACCGGGCGCGGCGGGGGGAGCTGAGGCCGGTGTAGCAGGTGCCGCTGCGGGCTGCGGCTCAGGTTCCGGCGACGGTTGGGTGACCGATTGCTGTTGCGCAGGAACAGGTTTGGGATCTGGTTCAGGTTCATCTGCGGGCTCGGCTGCCGGCTCAGCACCTGCCTTCGGGGAGGGCGCGGGCGCCGCCTCATGCACGGGTTCGGGCTGCGGTTCTGGCTTCGATTCCGGTTTCGGCGCCGCGGCCTCGGCCGGTGCCGGCACCGCGTCGGGAGCGACGGTCTTGCGAACATACCGCTTGCCGGATGCACTGGATCCGGCGGCGATGGCCTCTCCGGCCGGGATGGAGATGTCCAGCCGGGTCTCGATACGCTCGACACGTTGCAGCAGAGCTGATTCGGTGTCGGCCGCCGACGGCAACAGCAGCCGGGCGCACACCACCTCCAACAGCAATCGGGGGGCGGTGGCACCGCGCATCTCACCGAGACCCGCATGGACCACCTCGGCGTACCGGGCAAGGGTGGCAGGTCCCACTTTGGCGGCCTGATCGCGCATCCGGTCCAGCACATCCTCCGGTGCATCCACCACGCCGCGGCTGACGGCCTCCGGAACCGCTTGCAGCACAATGAGATCCCGGAAACGCTCCAGTAGGTCCACGGCGAAGCGGCGCGGGTCGTGCCCGGCGTCGATCACCGACTCCACCGCGCCGAACAGGGCTGCGGCATCCCCCGCGGAGAGCGCATCCACC
>JAIOQK010000289.1 GCA_021413425.1 Mycobacterium sp. | reverse complement strand
CTGGCTGACCCTTCCCGCCACGATCATCAGATCGGCCTGGCGGGGGGTGGCGGAGAACCGTTCCATACCGAAGCGGGCGATGTCGAAGCGCGGCGAGGCGGTCGCCATCATCTCGATGGCGCAGCACGCCAGACCGAAGGTGGCCGGCCACAGCGATCCGGCCCGGACGAACCCGGCGACCTTCTCCACGGTGGACAGCAGGATGCCGCCAGGCAGTGATTCCTCTAGTCCCATTCGAGCCCTCCTCGACGCCATATGTAGGCATAGGCCACAAAGACGGTCGCCATGAACAGCGCCATCTCGACGAGTGCGAAGGTGCCGAGCTGGTCGAATGCCACCGCCCACGGGTAGAGGAACACTATCTCGATGTCGAAGACGATGAACAGCATGGCCGTCAGGTAGTACTTGATCGGAAAGCGCTGCCCCACCGCCACATTGGCGACAGGTTCGATGCCGCACTCGTAGGCGGCGAGCTTGGATCGGTTGTACCGGCGTGGTCCGATGACGAGTGCAGTCACCACCGACACGACCGCGAACACCGACGCGATAGCACCCAGCACCAGGATCGGCGTGTAGAGGCTCATGCCGGGTGTTCCACTCCTCAATCAAGGGTGTTCAGTGATTCCCGCGCCAACCCTAGCGATCCGGGGTGGTCGGGGCGTCAATAGCGTATTACTACGTCCGCAGCAGGCCGACGACCGCCTCCCCGAGCCGGATGGGGTCGATGGGGTGGGGCACCGCGGCCTCGGCCCGCGACCAGTTGGCCAGCCAGGCGTCGTCGGCCCGGCCGGTGAGTACCAACACCGGCGGGCAGTTGGTGATCTCGTCCTTGAGCTGCTTGGCGATTCCCATGCCGCCCACCGGTGAGGCCTCGCCGTCGAGGATCACCAGGTCGAAACCACCGGCGTCCATCAGCGAGATCACCATCGGGCCGGTGGCCACGTCGGTGTAGCGCAGCTCGGGCAGTTCGGGGTGGATGCGGATGCCCAGTGCGAGCTGGACCTGTTCACGGGTGCGGGCGTTACTGCTGTAGACCAGCAGGTTCAGCGGGGCAGCCGGATCGCGGGTGGGCATCGTCCGATGCTAGCCCGGCGCCGAGATCGCGGGGACGTCAGGACTTGAGGAAGGTGGTGTCGGCGACCAGGGCGGTGGTGGTGGGCATCATGCCGGCCATGTTGCCGCTGACGCCCCATTCCGTCCGGTCGATGGTGGCCCGGCCGACGACGTGAAGGGTGTCGTTGCCGAGCAGGGTGACGGTGGCCTGCATCGGCAGCGGCCGGGTGGTGCCGCGCACGGTCAGGGTGGCGGCCAGATCCGCGGTGTGCTCACCGGTGGGTGTGGCGCCGGTGACGTCGATGACGATCTCGGGGGAGGCGTCGGTATCGAAGAAGTCGGGAGAGCGCAGATGCTCGTCGCGCTTACCGATCCCGGTCGCCAGCGAGTCGGCCCGGATGACCAGCCGGCCGGACACGGAGCCGTCCGCGCCGATCTCACCGGAGCCGGCCACATCGGTGAACTGCCCCTTCACGGTGAACAGACCCCACAGTGTCTTGTTGGAGAACCGCACCGAGGAGCGGTCGGCGGCCAGCGTCCAGGCACCGGAGGTCGAGGGGTCGGCGAGCAGGCTGCGCACGGTCATAACAGCCGATGGTAGGCGGGCAAAGCGAAGGCCCCTCACCTGTGGGGTGGTGAGGGGCCTTCGAAGCCGGCGCCGCGGACTAGGCCGTCGGGCTGACGGTGACCGTCGCGGTCGAGGTCGGCAGCTCAGTCGAGGTGGCCGTGGAGGTGGCCGTCGAGGTCGCCGTGGACGTCGGTGTCGGGGTGGCCGTGGTGGTCTTGGGGGCCGTGACGCGCTGAAGCGCGTTGGCCAGACCGAGGTTGCCCGGCTTCAGCTGCACCAGGGCGCCCAGCACGCCGGCAGCGCCGCCGCCGCCCTTGGCGATCGCGGAGATGGTCTTTCCGACGGAGGTGGTGCTGCGATTCCCGTTGGCGTTCCCGTTACCGCTTCCTGCGGCCGGGGCCGCACCCGCGAGGGGGGCCGACGAGACTGCTACTGCGGCCAGAGTTGCTGCGGCCGCGATCTTCCACTTCACCGGAATGCTCCTTTGAGAGTTCGTTTCGTATCTGACGCACAAAGCATATCCAGATCCGCTCGCGGACAGCGAACTATTAAGCCGTGATAAACGTCACCTCTCAACAGGGAATAAGCCGATTTTTGCCCAACTTTAGCTATGTCGGTGCTGGTGGATGCCGGTGCCGCGGGGTCAGGCCTGGGCCAGCGGTGCGAGGTCGGCGGGGTCGAGATATTCGTCGATCCGGTTGATCAGACCATCGGCGTCGACCTTGACCACCAGGGCGGCCCGGAAGCTCAGCGGGGCGCCGGCGCGGTCCGTTGCATGAACGACGTGCTGCTGGAGGAACCCGCCGTCGAAGACCTGCCGGTCCAGAACCTCGTAGCGGCGGTCGGCGGTGGCCCCGACGAACCACTCGATGACCTTCAAGGCGCGGGGTTTGTCGCGTTCCCGGCCGCCGCCCTGGCGCCAGACCACGATGTCGTCGGACCACAGCGCCGCCAGGGCGTCGAGGTCGCCGCGTTCGATGGCGGTGAAGAGCGTGTCGGCGGTGGCGAGGGCATCGGTCATGGCAGTAAACGTAAAACCCCCCGGGCCCAGGCGGGCGCGGGGGGCTTTACGAACCGCGGATCGACTACCGAGCTGAGATCGTGGGGTCCGTGGTTGTCGTCGGAGCCGCGGTCTCCGTCGTGGTCGGAGCTGTGGTCTCCGTCGTGGTCGGGGCCGTGGTCTCCGTGGTCGTCGGAGCTGTGGTCTCCGTGGTGGTGGTCGGAGCCGTGGTCGACGAGCTGGTCGACGAGCTGGTCGAGGTAGACGTCCCCGTGGTCGTCGGCGTGGTGGTCTTGGTCGGCTTCGGCTTGGTCACGTTGAGAAGCGCGTTCTTCAGACCCTTGTTGTTCGGCTTGATCTGAACCAGCGCGCCGAGCACGCCGGCCGCGCCGCCGCCGGCCTTGGCGACCGCCGAGATGGTCTGACCCTGGTTGGCCGGCTTGGTGCCGCTGCCGTTGCCGTTGCCGTTACCGTTGCCCGGCTTTGCTCCGGCCATCGGGGCCGCGGCGATGGCCACGGCGGCCAACGTTGCTGTCGCGATTTTCCAGTTCACTATGAGTGCTCCCTCTTGCGCTCTTGGGAGTGACCGCTTTCCCGGCCACCGAAGGCGACCGTATCACCATCCGAAACCAGATAGCAAACTTTTTGATGAGGACCTAAGTCGTCTTTTAATGGGTAAACCGCCGGATTTACCCGCCTGTCAGTTATCCCCTGCATATCCGGGGTGCGAGACCGCCAGCCGGGCATCGACCACGACACGCAGTGCGACCAGCAGTTCTTGCTCGCGGCCGTCCAGCTCGCCGGCCCGGATAGCCGCTGCCAGCGTCGGCTCATCCGGGTAGCCGAGTTTCCAGATAGCTGTGTCGGCGCGGGCGGCGCCGTCGTCGAGCAACTGCCGTTCCACCATCCGCAGCGCGTTGGTGGCGACCAGCGCGTGGAAGTTCACCGCTCCGGAGGTGGTGGCGCGCACCTCGCCCTCGAGGAACTCGGCGACGGCGGCCACCAGTTCGGCGGCCGTCGGCCGGCCGTAGATCTCGGATTCGGGGTTCATCGGACCGCCTCCAGCAGATCCAGCACATCCCATTCCGTCTCGCAGACCCGCCGGCCGATGGTGGCCAGCTCCACCGACCGGGTCTGCCCGGAGAGGTGGCGCTGCGCCTGATAGCGGCAGATCACGCCCCACCGCAGAGTGCCCAGCACCATCCACCAGTGCAATGCGGCGCGGTCGACCGGGCCGCCGCCGGCCTGCTCGTAGGCGGTGACGAACTGCTCGACGCTGCCCAGTCCGCCGGCGGCCAGGTCCGCCGGGGCCCCGAAGCGCCAGGCCCGGATGCAGAACCAGGCGAGGTCCTCGTAGATCTCGCCGACGTGTACGACTTCCCAGTCCAGCACCGCTGCCAGGACCGGCCCCTCCGGCGTCGAGGGCGACCCGGCACCGTCGACGATGAGGTTGCCCATCCGGAAGTCGCCGTGCACCAGCGTGCGCGCCGACGGCGGCGGGCGGTTGGCCTGCAGCCAGCGGAATGCGAGTTCGAAGGTGGCGGTGGTGTCGCCCATATCGTCGACGCGCTGG
>JAIOQK010000288.1 GCA_021413425.1 Mycobacterium sp. | reverse complement strand
CGTCACCATCCGGCCCGCGCCCGACACCATGACCTACCTGACCGCACTGCTGCCGGTGGCCCAAGGGGTCTCAGTTTATGCCGCACTCAAGCGGGAGGCGGATGCCTGCGGCGATGGGCGCTCGCGCGGGCAGGTGATGGCGGACACCCTGATCGAACGGGTCACCGGCAGGCCTGCGACGCAACCCGTTCCGGTTGCTGTCAACCTGGTTCTCTCCGATCAGGCTCTGCTTGGGGTGGAGAACGCGCCGGCGGTCATCGCCGGTTACGGCACGGTGCCCTCGGCGTTGGCGCAGCGGCTCATCTCCTGCGCGGTGGCCGACGGCACGTCCGCGGCGACCCTTCGCCGGTTGTACGCCAGCCACGCCTCCGGAGCACTGGTGGCGATGGAATCGCGCGCGCGGTTGTTCCCGAAGGGTCTGGCGGACTTCATCGGGCTGCGCGACCAACGCTGCCGCACTCCCTACTGCGATGCGCCGATCCGGCACCGCGATCACGCCAACCCGTACCGGCGCGGCGGTCCGACTACGGCGGCCAACGGTATGGGGATGTGTGAGCGCTGCAACTACACCAAGGACTCCGACGGCTGGGAAGTCAGCACCGATAGCGGCGGAGAACGCAGGCACACCGCGACATTCCGAACACCGACCGGATCGCACCACCACTCCACCGCGCCACCGGTCCCGGGTACGCCGGCCCGGCCGATGACGGAAATCGAAGTCTGGCTCAACAACAAGCTGTTGCCAGCCACCGGATAGCTACCGGCGTTGGGCGGCGGCCAAGCGCGCCTTGAACTCTGGGGATTCGATCGACGTCGCCTGCGGTCCGAGCTCGATGTCCTTGGCAGCCACATGGTGCTCGGTGTCGAGGAACCCGGGAATCGCGGTGGCCCGCATCGACGCTTTGGTGGCCAGCACCACCTCGCGGGGCGCCGCGGCGGGCCCGGCCGCCATTTCCATTGCGGCTGCGACGGGATCCTCGGCCACCCGCAGAGCGAGGCCATGGCGCACAGCGGATTCTGCGTCGAAGCTCATCCCGAACAGCAGCGCCGCGCGGGCCACCTGGGGTCCGACCGCGCGCTGCATCATCCAGGTCGCTCCGCCGCCGGGGTGGATACCCAGTTTCTGGAAGCGCGGATCGAACAGCGCCCGCGGTCCTGCGATGCGGACGTCGGCGGCCAGTGCCAGATTGAGGCCCGCGCCGACTGCCGCCCCGTTGACCGCGGCGATCGTCGGCAGACTGCACCGCCCCACCGCCATGAAGCCGGCGTAGATGCGTTCCAGGCCTTCGCGCGCGGCGGCGCCGAGCGCCGACAGGTCCGCACCCGCGCAGAACGCCTTTCCGGCGCCGGTGATCACGACGGCATGAACGCCGGTGTCCGATTCGGCGCGCTGCACGGCTTCCTGCAACTGGTCCGACATGGCGTTTGTGACGGCGTTGCGGCGGTCGGGATCATTGACCGTGATGACGGCGACACGCTCGGTGACGCCGTAGATAACCAGATCATTCACGGAATGTGAGGCTACGCCCGTCGCTGGCCTCGGGACCTACTGCGACGCCGTCAAGTCCGCGGAGAACAGTTGCCGTTCCACGGCGTCGGCGTCGAGATTGGTGGCCACGATCTGTCTGGTGGACAGATCAACCAGCGAGTACGGCCCGTATTGCTCATACGCGGGTGACGCCTGCTTGTATTTGACCAGTCGCAGACCCCTGCGATAGGCGCGATAACGCCATTGTGACTCTGAGTGCATGCCCCCGGCCCCCATGCCTAAAACTACCTCGCAACAATACGGATTTTGACAGTACTAAAACCCGGCTGGCCAGGTCAGGGGCTCGCGAGAAGTTCATCCGAAGGGCCGACAAGGTCACCCAGCCCGATCAGTCCGTCTTCCACGGCCAAGACGAACAGGGCGGACTTCGTGGAAGCGGGCCTACCGGTCTGCGCAAACTTCACCCGGATGCGCTGCAGATGGGTGCGGACTGTGGCGGGGGCGATGTGCAGCAACCGCCCGACCTCATCCTTGCTTTCGGTGCGCAGCCACGCCGTCAGAACTTCTCGCTCCCGGCCCGACAGCGTCACCCGCCCGACCGCATTGCGCCGGTGCAGGGCCTCGGCCATCGCCGGCCCGATGTAGGACTCGTTGTCACAGGCGCGGCGCACGGCCTCCAACAGATGATCCCTGCCCTCCGACTTGGTCAGATAGCACCTGGCGCCGGCGTCTAGGCACCGCAGGATCACCTCCGGGGACGTCAGGCGCGAGAAGACGATCACGCCGGAACCCGAGGCACAGACCACGCGCAGGCCTTCCAGGTCCGGAGCGTGCCCGTTCTCCTGGATCTCGGTGACTATCGCGTCGACCCCGGCGGCGCCCGGCAACCAGTCAAGGAACT
>JAIOQK010000287.1 GCA_021413425.1 Mycobacterium sp. | reverse complement strand
GGTAGCGGCGCGACCATCGGTGGTGCCGGCGGCCGCGGCGGGGACGCCACGGCGAACGGCGACACCGAGACTTGGTTTGCCGCCGCCGGCGACGGGGGCTCCGGCGGCGATGGGACCGCCCCAGGCGGTGACGGTGGTGACGGTGGTGACGGCGGTGATGCGGCATCCGAAGCGGGCACCGCCACCGGCGGCGCAGGCGGTTCCGGCGGCACCCCGGGCGACGGCGGAACTGCCGGCCAGGACGGCACGCCGGGCACCCCGTAGCGGTCAACACCTCGGGCATTCGAAAGTGTCGATGACCACTGATGTCTACATGGCCCGGGGGAGAGTCCACGGGGTCGTTGCGGACGTGATGGAGGCCGTCATAAACGATGAATATTCGATGGATCAAGGCAATTAGCCGTGCCCGCCCATGCCGCTGACCTGCGCCCCCGACAGGACTCGAACCTGTGACCTAGGGATTAGAAGGCCCTTGCTCTATCCACCTGAGCTACGGAGGCAATGCGCCAAACGAGTCTATCGGCCTGCGCTACGGGTATCCCCGTCGTGTCGCGGCGAGTCGATTCGATCGTCTGGCCTGCGGGGACACACCGATGGGGCAGCGCGACCGCGGAAATCGCGGGGGAGGGAAGACCTATTCGTTACTGTGACGGACGCGCAGGGGGTCGACGTCGAGGGAGCCGTCAGTCATGAGCAGTGCGCTCGATGAGGTCGCCGCAGTCTGCGCCCACACACTCCGCACCGGGTCATTACTGCTACGCGGCACACCCGCCGCAGCCGGATGGGTACTGGGCTGGATGGCGGCGGAGTTCGCACCGCACGTGCTGACCGGGCACGCGCTCTCGGCTCTGCCCTCACCGCTGGAACGCGCGGCGGCCGGGCTGGCCTTCCAGCGCGCCGATGATGTCCTGGAGTCGGTGCTGGCCGAGACCTTCGGCAAGCGCTACGCAGCCACGGCCCACCACCCCCTGGAACCCGATGCCTCCCGGCGCCCGCATGTCGCACGGGTGATAGAAGCGATGCAGCACCGTCGCCGCTATGCCGAGACCACTACCAACATCTCGTACGGCCCGGGTGGTCGCAATCACCTGTTGGACATCTGGCGCCGGCCCGACCTGCCGGTCGGTCACCGTGCACCGGTCCTCATCCAGGTGCCCGGCGGCGGGTGGTCGATCAACGACAAGCGCGGCCAGGCTTACCCGCTGATGAGCCGGATGGTTGAACTCGGCTGGATCTGCGTGTCGATCAACTACAGCCGCAGCCCTCGCAACGCCTGGCCGGCCCACATCATCGACGTCAAGCGGGCCATCGCCTGGGTGCGCGAGAACATCGCCGACTACGGCGGCGACCCGGGATTCATCTCTATCACCGGCGGATCGGCCGGTGGCCACCTGTCGGCACTGGCCGCGCTCAGCGCCGGCGACAAGAGCCTTCAGCCCGGGTTCGAGGATGCCGACACCAGCGTGAACGCGGCCGCCCCGCACTACGGCGTCTATGACATGACCAACCCCGACGCCATGCACCCGCTGATGATGCCGTTGCTCGAACACGTCGTCATGCAGACCCGCTTCGACGACAACCCGGAAATCTTCTCCGACGCCTCACCGATCCGGCGGGTCCACCGCAACGCGCCGCCGTTCTTCATCCTGCACGGCCGCAACGATGCCGTCGTCCCGCACCTTCAGGCCCGCGCGTTCAGTGAGGCACTTCGTCAGGCCGGGGCTCCGACGGTGGCCTACGCCGAGATCCCCAACGCTCACCACGCCTTCGACACCATCGCCACGCTGCGTTGCCAGCTGTCCGCCGAGGCCGTCGCCACCTTCCTCGGCATCGTCTACGGCCGGCACGTCTCGGCTCGGCGTAAGCGCAGGCTGGCGGTCAGTCCGGCCAGCTGAGTCGGCTGATCCAGCCCGTCAACCGGGGCGCGCCGACTAGCGTTGGCCCGGTGAGGTCGTCTGAGCAGCTGTCCTCGGAGCTGAGCGCCTTCGACATGCTCATGCACCGCGGCGAGGCGAACCCGCGGACCCGTTCGGGGATCATGGCGCTGGAGGTCCTCGACACCACCCCGGACTGGAACGCTTTCCGC
>JAIOQK010000282.1 GCA_021413425.1 Mycobacterium sp. | reverse complement strand
GGTGCGGGCCAAGAGCACCCCGACCGACCCCGTGACGCTGGCCGACACCGAGACCGAACGGCTGGTGCGCGATCGGCTCGCGCAACTGCGGCCCGGTGAAGCGATCCTGGGCGAGGAGCACGGCCAGGAACAGGGCGAGGGACAGGATCGCGCCCCCGGGACCGGAGCGGTGAACTGGGTGGTCGACCCAATCGACGGGACCGTCAACTTCATCTACGGCATCCCCGCCTACGCGGTGTCGCTGGCCGCCCAGGTCGACGGGGTGTCGGTGGCCGGCGCGGTCGCCGACGTCTGCGCATGCCAGGTGTATTCCGCGGCGGTCGGCCGGGGTGCCTGGGTCACCGCAGGGGATGAGCGCACGGCGTTGCGCTGTACCGGGGTCACCGAATTGTCGATGGCGTTGGTGAGCACCGGATTCGGCTATGAGCCGCGCCGACGGGCCGCCCAGGCGGCGCTGCTGGCCGAACTGCTGCCTCACGTGCGTGACGTCCGCCGGATCGGCTCGGCCGCACTGGATCTGTGTGCGGTGGCCGCCGGCCGGCTCGACGCCCACTACGAACACGGTCTCAACCTCTGGGACTGGGCGGCCGGGGCGCTGATCGCCGCCGAGGCCGGCGCGGTGGTGGTGCTGCCGGACCGGCCCGCCGGACTGCTGGTGGCCGCCGCACCCGGGGTGGCCGGTGACCTGATCGAGGCCCTGCGGCGGCACGCGCCGCCGATGACCTGACGCTGCGTCCGGCCCGGACTCAGCAGGTGCCGTTGTGGATCTTGGTCAGCAGCGCCGAATCCGCGGGTTCGGTGGCGCCGGGACGCAGACCCACCAGCACCGCGGCGATGTCGTCGCTGTTGGCCAGCGAGGTGAAGTCGCTTCCGATCACCAGATCCACTGAGTCGTCCTGCCGGTTGTCGCGATGGAGTTCGACGCACGGCGCCACCAGCCACGCCGCGGCGGCGTCGGCCTTGCCCGCCTCGCCGAACCGCAACTGGCCCTGGCAGGACAGCCGGGTGCCCGCGTAGATCGGATCGTTGGCGGCGGTGGGTGCGGCGAAGCCGAGGTCGCGCAGCGCGCCGGCCACCTCGCCGGCCTGTCCGCCCTGACCGCTGGCGTTGAGCACCCGGATCTTGGTGTCGGCCAGCATGGCGGGGGCGACGTCGATCAGCGCCGAGGCCGACACCCGCTCACCCAGCTTGGGAGCGGCCGAATCGGTGGGCGCCGGCGGTGCGTTGCAGGCTGCCGCCTCGCGGATGGTCACCGGCCGGGTGAGCACGAACACCCAGACCAGCGCGGAGACGGCGAACAGGACGCCCAGCGCGATCAGGGCGGGGCGGTAATTCCGTCGCCGGAACGGCTGGCCGTTCTTGTCGTAGGCGGAGCCTAGGGTGATGTGCGCGACCACGTGAGCACTGTAGTAGTTCACCCCCGAACACGGCGGGGGTGACGTAAATCACACCGCGGCACGCACGACGAGGGCACGAATCGTTTGGCCCCGGCGTTACGCGCTGATACAAAGCACTGCTGAGACCCACGTTAGGGGAACTTGAACATGGCAACCGACTACGACGCCCCGCGGCGTACGGAGACCGACGAGGCCTCCGAGGACTCCCTCGAGGAGCTCACTGCGCGCCGCAACGAGGCGCAGTCTGCCGTTGTCGACGTGGATGAGACCGAGTCCGCGGAGTCCTTTGAGCTGCCCGGGGCCGATCTGTCCGGCGAAGAACTCTCAGTGCGGGTGATCCCCAAGCAGGCCGACGAATTCACCTGCGGCAGTTGCTTCCTGGTGCATCACCGCAGTCGCCTCGCCAGCGAGAAAAAGGGCGTCATGATCTGCACCGACTGCGCGGTCTGAAAGCCCGCCGTCAACTCCGCAGGGCCGCGATCAGCTTCTCCGGATCGCGTGAGCTGACCAGCCAGTACGGCGTCGGATCGTCCGGGTCATCGAGAACCACCAGCACCATCGGCCCGACCCAGGTTCGGTGCAGCACGAACGCGGCCGGATCCAACTGGCGGCCCAGGGCGGCCGACTTCGCCGATCGGGGGATGGCCGCGGTGCGGGCCACCACCGAGGCCGGCAGATGGGCCTGGCCGGCCAGGAGTTCGACGTCCTCACCGGTGCCGACGACCTGGATCTCGACCCGGCTGAGCCACAGCAGGGCGCCCACCGCCACGATGCCCAGAACGGCGTACGGCAGCCAGTCGGGCAGGCCCCGCACGCCCATGTTGACCTCGGTGGCCAGCACTGCCGAGACCCCCAGCCCCACCGGCCACCACCACCACCGCACCCACAGTCGCTCGGAGTACCGCACGGTTCGCGAGGTCACACGCGAGTCGGACACCAGCCCAAGGGTAGTCTTTGGCATCGTGTCCGCCGATGTCCTCACCGATCTTGCGGTGGTTCGCCTGGACCGCGAACTGCCGTTGCCCAGTAGGGCTCATGACGGCGATGCCGGCGTCGATCTCTTCAGCGCCGAGGATGTGGAACTCGGACCAGGGCAGCGAGCCCTGGTGCCCACCGGCATCGCCGTGGCAATCCCGCACGGCATGGTGGGACTGGTCCATCCGCGATCGGGTTTGGCTGCACGCGTTGGACTTTCGATTGTGAACAGCCCCGGCACCATCGATGCGGGTTACCGCGGCGAGATCAAGGTGGCCCTGATCAACCTCGACCCCGCGGCGCCGATCGTGATCCAGCGCGGCGACCGCATCGCACAGTTGCTGGTCCAGCGGATTGAGCTGCCGCAGTTGGTCGAGGTGGCCTCGTTCGACGAGGCCGGACTGGCCGACACCACCCGTGGCGATGGCGGCCACGGTTCCTCCGGCGGACATGCGAGTTTGTGATGGCATTCGGCAGACGTAAGAAAGACCAGGAGTCACCGGCCGCGGCGGGTGACGCCACCGACGACTCCCAGGACACGCCGGTGGCCGAGGATGACGCCGCCGAACCCGCCGCGTTTCCCGGCGATTCGATGGACGAGGGCCCCTTCGACATCGAGGACTTCGCCAATGCCGAGGAGGCCACCGTCGCCCGGCTGGATCTGGGCTCGGTGCTCATCCCGATGCCGCAGGGCGGACAGGTTCAGGTGGAGCTCAGCCCGCAGGGTGTGCCGAGCGCCATCTGGGTGGTCACTCCGAACGGACGTTTCACCATCGCCGCCTACGCGGCACCCAAGTCGCCCGGACAGTGGCGCGAAGTGGCTTCCGAGCTCGCCGAGGCGCTGCGCAAGGACAACGCCCAGGTCTCCATTCAGGACGGGCCGTGGGGGCGTGAGGTCGTCGGCGTCGGGACCGGTGTGGTCCGGTTCATCGGCGTCGACGGCTACCGATGGATGGTCCGCTGCGTGGTCAACGGGACTCCCGACACGATGGACGCCCTGATCGCCGAGGCCCGCGCGGCGCTGGGCGACACCGTCGTGCGCCGTGGCGACACCGCCCTGCCGGTGCGGACCCCGTTGCCGGTCCAGCTGCCCGAGGAGCTCGCCGCCCAGTTGCGCGCCGCGGCCGCCCAGCAGGCGCAGCAGGCCCAGCAGGCCATGCTCGCCGCCCAGCAGGCGATGCTGATGCAGCAGCAGGCCGCTCAGGCTCAACAGCAGGCCCAGCCGGCCCAGCAGGCCCAGCAGCAGGGCATTGAGCCCCAGCCCCAGCCGCAGGCCGAGCAGCCCTCCGAGCCGCAGAGCCGCGCGAACTAGCCGCCACTGACGGCCGCGCCCAGCGCGTCCAGGCACGCCCTGCCCAGTGCGGCGGGATCGGCGCCGAGATGACCCAGGTTCACCGTGCGCAGGGCCGCCCGGGGTGCCGCGGCCACCCACTGCTGCGCGACAGCCAGGGGGTGGATCGGGTCATCCGGCGCCGCGGCGACTCCCATCGGTGCCTGCAGCCGGCGCAGGTCGGCGGCGCCGGGTGCGACGAACCCGGCCGCCTCCTCCAAGGCTGCGGGCAGGTCGGGCCACTGGCGCTGCCAGGACCGGGCGAGTTCGTCGGCCAGCCAGGGCGGGCTGGAGGCCCGCATCGCCGCGGTCGTGGCGGACAGCCCGGCGCGGCGCAGTTCGGCGGCGGTGTACCGGGCCGAGACGGCGCCGGGCGCGTCATCGGGGGCGCCGGTCCACGGCGGCAGGGCGGCCAGCACCGCGACCACCTCGCCGGGATGATCCAGCGCCCACCCAGCCGCCACCGCCGCGCCCAGCGACACCCCGCCGACGACGATCGGCCCGTCGCTGGCGGCCTGATTGAGCGCGCGGCGGTAGCCGGCCAGCAGCGCCGCGGGCTCGGGACGCACTGCCACCAACCGGGCGCCCACCGCGTGCAACGGGTCGGCGAACGCCCGCTTGAGGTACTCGTCATCGGAGCCGGTCCCGGGCAGCAGCACCGTCACGACGTCGCGCAGATCCACCGCCATGGGAGATGATCGTGCCTGGCCGGGCCGGATTTGCGCAGCGGTGGGTATGTCTCGTGGCGAAGCGCAACTTCAAGGTCTACCGTGGCGGGGGCATTGAGACCGAACTTCAGGAGAGACCCATGGCTGCGGCCGAAGGTTTTGTGCGTCGCCTCACCCGCCGGCTTACCGAAAGCCCCGAACAGCGCGACGCCGAGGAACTGGCCGCCGGTACCGGTGCCCAGCGCGCCGCTGATTGCCAGCGCGGCCAGGAGGTCACCATGGTCGGTGAACTGCGCAGTGTGCAGACCAACGCCAAAGGATGTGCCGGTGGCGTGCGCGCGGAACTGTTCGACGGCACCGACACGGTGACCCTGGTCTGGATGGGTCAGCGCCGGATCGCCGGGATCGACTGCGGGCGCACGCTGAAGGTGCACGGCCGGCTGGGGATGCTCGACAACGGCGGCAAGGCCATCTACAACCCCCACTACGAAATCCAGCGCTGAGGTGGACCCGGCAGTGAGCCCGGCCGACGGCGCCACCGACGCCGACACCGGGCCCGAGTCCGAGTCCGAGCCCAAGCGCACCCCCGGCCAGGCGCTGCTCGGTCAGATGGGCGGGGTCAGCGGGCTGATCTACTCGGCGCTCCCGGTGGCGGTGCTCGTTCCGGTCAATACCGCCTTCGGACTGTTGCCCGCCATCAGTGCCGCCCTGGGGGTGGCCGCCGCCGTCCTGGTGTGGCGGCTGTTCCGCCGTGACTCGGTGCGGCCCGCCCTGGCCGGTTTCATGGGTGTGGGCATCAGCGCGCTGATCGCCTGGATCGTCGGCGAGTCCAAGGGCTACTTCCTGCTGGGCATCTGGACGTCGCTGCTGTGGGCGGTGGTGTTCTCGGCCTCGGTGCTGATCCGCCGTCCACTGGTGGGCTACGTGTGGAGTTGGGTCAACGGCCACGACAGAAGCTGGCGCTCCTCGCGCAAGGCGCTGCTGGCGTTCGACCTCGCCACGCTGACCTGGGTGCTGGTGTTCGGAGCGCGCTTCGTGGTTCAGCACCACCTCTACGACGCCGATCAGACCGGCTGGCTCGGGGTGGCCCGCATCGCGATGGGCTGGCCGCTGGCCGCCCTCGGCGCACTGGTCACCTATCTGGCGATCCGGACCGCCCAGCGGGCCGTGCACGCCGCGCACGCGACGGGCTAACGGTCTCCCCGCAGTATCAGGCTGCGCAGTTCGTTCTCGACCTCCGGTGCGGCGACGAAGAGCAACTCGTCGCCGCCCTCCAGTGGCTGGTCGGGTTCGGGCACGATCACCCGCTGGCCGCGCAGGATGGTCACCAGAGCGGCATCCCCGGGCAGGTGCAGTTTGCGCACTGCGCGCCCGCCCCAGGGGGTGTCATCGGGCAGCGTGATCTCCACCAGATTCGCGTTGCCCTGACGGAACTGCATGAGCCGCACCAGATCTCCGACGGCGAACGCTTCCTCCACCAGTGAGGCCAGCATGCGTGGAGTGGACACCGCCACGTCCACACCCCAGGTCTCGTCGAACAGCCATTCGTTGCGCGGGTCGTTGACCCGGGCCACCACGCGCGGCACCGCGAACTCGGTCTTGGCCAGAAGCGAGAGCACAACGTTGGCCTTGTCGTCGCCGGTGGCTGCGATCACCACGTCGAACTCCTCGAGGCGCACCGCTTCCAGCAGGCTCAGCTCGCAGGCGTCACCGAGGTGCCAGTGCGCGGCGGGGATCGCGTCGACGTCGTAGTGGCCGATGTTGCGCTCGATGAGCGTCACGTCGTAGGAGTTCTCCACCAGTTCCCGGGCGATCGAGCGACCCACCGCGCACGCTCCCGCGATTGCAACCTTCATCACCGCTGCCATCTCCTTCGGTGAATC
>JAIOQK010000281.1 GCA_021413425.1 Mycobacterium sp. | reverse complement strand
GGGCGGCCGGTGCACCACCTCGTCGGCTTCCGGTCGGTGAACCTCGATGCGGGCACCAGCGAGCGGGTCGTCGTCGAGTGCTCGATCCGTCCCGTGCAGCGGTGGACCGGCGACGGTTTCGCGCCGCCGACCGGTGACGTCATCATCCGGGCCGGCTCGTACGCCGGTGATCCGGCGGCAGTCGACGAGGTGCTCGCACGCTAACTCGGCATCAGAAGTTTGCACTGTGTTCAACTGACCGGGCCGATGTTCGCGAACGTGGCCACTACGCTCACGTCACTCACCTCTGGTCAGGAGCCACCATGTACAAATCGTCGACACCGTTGTTTTCGGTACTAGCAATCACAGGGGTAGCCGCGCTGTCAGCGGTCGGTTGCAATGCGTCCAACACCGTGGCGCCCACCGCCTCCTCGACCACAGCGGCCACCACGTCGGCGGCGGCCCCGTCCATGACTCCGGCGAAGGTGAACGGTGAAGACGAGGTAGCCGGGTCGATCGATTCGGTTTCGGGTAGCAGGGTGGAAGTGAGCGGACCGAATGGCTCGGCGTCGGTGACGTTCACCGAGTCGACGAAGGTCATGGAACTGACGCCCGCCAAGCCAGCGGACATCACCCCCGGTTTGTGCGTCACCATCCGACCGGCAAGCGGGGCAGAGGGCGGCACCGTGATGGCGAATGCGGTCGTGGTGGGCGCCTCCAGTGGTGGCGAGTGCAAGAAGACCGGCGGCAGTGACAACGCCGGGCTTCCGGCCACTCCGTTAGGCGGCTTCCGCGGCACTGTCGATTCCATCAGCGGGAACACGATCCTTCTGACCACGCTCGGCACAGATGGCAGTTCAACCAAGACCACGGTCGAGTACGACGACACGACCCTGTTCGCCGACCGGCACCGGGTCGAAAGCGATGCCATTGTCGAGGGCAAGTGCATCATCGCCGGCGGGACCAACGACACCGGAGGCGTGTTGCAGGCACTGACCATCAACCTGCCGTTGGTCGTGGACGGCGCCTGCCCGACACCCAAGGGCGCTTAGGCGCTCAGTGCACCGTGATGTGCACGTGGTCGTAGTGGGCGGCCACCCGCCACATCGTGTACGAGACGCCGAAGCGTGCTGCTTGAGCCTGAACGTCTGCGTTGATGACATCACCGAGGGCCATGTTGCCCCCGATCATGATGTCGATGGCACGCCCGCTTGGGTGGTCAGGGAGTGGATCGGCACGCACCCCACCGATGGAACTGACACCCGGGTAGGTCGCCATGATGTAGGCGGCGAGGGCCCTGGCGTTGGGAACCAGACCACCCATGCCGACAGTCGGGACCGGGGGGGCCAAGCCCAGCGCGGCCACGACTTCCGACGGCACGGCCTGTGCCGCCTGTTGCGCGGGCGGCAGCGTCGCGTTGCGCACCAGCACCGCGGTGACCTGCGAGCGCAGTTCGGCTTGTTTGGCCTGCAGGTCTGCTCGCACGGCGACTGCCTCGTCCACGGCTGCCTTCGCGGCTGCCGCGGACTGTGCCGAGGACGCCGCGAGGGCGTGCGCTTCCGCGTTGACCCGACGGAAGCTCTTCAACTGCTCGGCCATCTCGGTACCCACCAGCCGATGGATGGCCAGCTTGTCGATCAGGTTCATCGGCGATGCGGCGGTCAGGATCGCGTTGAGACCGTCGGTGCGCCCGCCCATGTAGGCCGCGGCCGCGACGTTATCGACGGCGCCCTGGCGCGCAGCCAGCTGGGCTCCGGCCGCGTCGAGGGCGGCCAGATCGTCGGCGTACTTCTTGTCCGCTTCGCTGACCAGTTGCAGCTTCCGGTCCAGCTCCTGCTGCGCGGTGCGGATGCTCTCGGTCAGCTGCTCGGTCTGCCGGGACAGGTCACTGATGTGGGCCGCGCTGTCCTGGGCGGGTTCGGCGGCCGCGACGCCGGCCCATGCTGCGCTGAGGACCGCTATTGCGACCGTCGCACTGACGAGCGACGTGGAGTGAAACTTCAAGACTGTGCATCCTTTGACTGCCGTCGACGTCTTCTTCGCCGAACTGCGGTGTCCCTGTGCCACAGGTCTCGGAAAGGTTACGAAACGGCAACGGCTTTGTCCACCCGCCGACCAGGTACGGCCCTGAACTGGGCTTTTCTCGCGCGGGGGACAAGGCTGTGCCCCGATCGTGATCGGGCCGACCAGCGCGGGCTCCATCATTAGCGGCCTTCGCATTGTTAGCGTCGCGCCGTGAAGGACTCATCGGAGATTGCCCCGCTCCGGCGATCCCGCCCGGTTTCCCGGCGTGACGCCCTCCGCTACGCCACCGCCGTGTCGGCGATGGCCGGTCTCGGTGCCGCATCAGCGGGTGCGGGCGCACCTGAGGCGTCGGCTGCCGCCCCCATGCTCATCGACTACGCCATGCGCCAGATTCCGGCGGCCGACATCCGGGCCGCCGGCTACGCCGGGGTCATCAACTACGTCTCCCTGTCGCGTCCCGGTTCCAACTTCGGCGCCAAGCCGATCACCCGGCCCTACGCCGAATCGCTGACCGCCGCCGGATTGGTCATCGTCAGCAACTACCAATACGGCAAGCCCGGCGGGACCGCACCATCGGACTTCACCCGCGGATTCGCCGGCGGCGTCGCCGACGCGAAGACCGCCTGGCAAATACACACCGCGGCAGGCGGTGGCCAGAGTGCGCCGATCTTCTTCAGCGTCGACGACGACATCAGTCGCGACACCTGGAACACCCTCGCGGTGCAGTGGTTCCGCGGGATCAACTCGGTGCTGGGCGTACAACGCACCGGGGTCTACGGCGGCATCGACGTGTGTCAGTGGGCCGCCGCCGACGGCGTCATCGGCAGCTCAGGTACCCCCGGCCGGCGGTGGTCATGGCAGACCAAGGCCTGGTCGGGCAACCGGATCGACCCGGCCGCTGTTCTCTACCAGCGCATCGTGGCCACCGCGTCGAATCCAGGCCCTCTGGTCGGCGGGATCGAAGTCGACGTGAACGACGTCCTGGCCCAGGACTGCGGTCAGTGGAACTTTCATCCGTGAGGCAGTGAACCACTCGTAATGACGTCAGCGCGTTCTTCGCCGCACCAGGGGAGCCGCGCGGACGGCCTCAAGCGCGAGTCGCGGTGAGTCACTGGTACGCATGACCGTCAGATCGTCGGCAAGGGTTCCTTCATCGGAAAGGAAGCGGGCCAGCACCCCGGGAGGCACCCGCTCGAACAGACGGTAGAAGGTGTCCGGTGCGCGCTCAGGACAACTGCGCAGATATGACAGGAAGATGGTGTCCAGCGCAGTGGTGCGCGAGCTTCGCGCCGCGGGTGGCTCAGCGCATCCACCGGCATGCAGCGCGGACACCACGCGCGGTGCAAACTCGCGGACGAAGCGCTGCACCGCCAGAAAGGCATACCCGCTCGAGGGCTTCACATGTCCGCCCGCGGTGCCGATGCGGACAACTCTCGGACTCGGCCACGCGTCGAAAGGCTCTGTCGTCATCGGGATCACCCCGCTCTCGTGCGAGATCGTCTCGAACACCACACCGGGTCGTCGCCGCGCGAGCCAGTCATCGATAGCCGACTCGTAGACAGCGTCGGGCAGTAGTCGACCGGTGAAGAACGTGCTCTCGACGAGCGCTGTATAGGCGTCGAACGGCAACACGTAGATGAAGTGGATGCCGTGCTCCTGCGAGACATCGAAATCCATGAGGGTCGCGGTGTCGACCTCGAAGACCGGCTCGGTGCTGCGGAGGACGCGGCCGCGGAAGTGCTGCAACAGGCGGACGTCTTTACCGTCATCGGCTGCGTGCGTCAGCGAAGGCGGCCGCGAGTCCATTGCGAGGCGCGCGCGCAGTACCCCCGCGCCGGTGTGAACGTCGACGTGGGCACCGCGACTTTCAAGATGCTCGACCGTCACTCCGAGCACGATCTCGACGCGGCGCCCCGCGGCCGCGAGGCGCTCGAGCGCAAGAGCATAGAACCGCTCGCCGGGGATTCGGCAATACGCGACTCCCGGTGCAGAGCGAACGACCTCGTCGTCGCCATTGCGGACGCGCCATTGGTTCCAGCGATGGGTGATGGCGGACTCGAAGGCGTGTGGCACAAGGTCGAAGAAACACCAGGTGCGATCTGCGCCGCTCAACGTTTCGCGTGGATCGACGATCAGGATGCGGGAGCTGTCCGGCAGGCCTGCGTCGAGCAGACCCACCGCGAGCGAGAGACCCGAGAGTCCCGCACCCGCGATGATCACATCGGCGTCAAGCGCAGGACTCACGGGAGGCTCAGTCACTCGAATCTCCTGACCGGTTGCGTCGCGCTCACACTCATCCTCGCTCTGCAGACAGATCCACACCACCAGGGAGTCAGGTGCCGAGGCCGCCTACCCGATTATGCCAACGCCGGCCAGGCGGATGGCGGGACGAGCGCAAGGCATCGACCAGTCCGGGTTCTTCCTCGGCAAGGTTGCCTGACTGTGTATGACGCGTTGACATGCGCGCCCGTGCATGAAACAGTCCTCCGCAAGTGGAAACGATTTTCGTTTGGGTGGCGGACCTCGGCCCGACTCGATGATGACCCCGGGAGCACGATTGAAGTCCATGCCGCCGGCGGAGGTACTCACGGCCTCCGGCGAGCTGCTGCGGGCCCTCTCGGCGCCGGTACGGATCGCCATCGTCGTGCAGCTGTGCGAGTCGTCGCGGTGTGTCCACGAACTGGTCGACGCCCTTGGTCTACCGCAGCCGCTGGTGAGCCAGCACTTGCGGGTTTTAAAGGCGGCCGGTGTGGTAGCGGGCGATCGCGCAGGGCGTGAAGTGCGTTATCGCCTGGTCGACGAACACCTTGCGGACATCGTCGTGGCCGCAGTCACCCATGCTGCGGAGGGCCGGTGAACGCCATGGGGGCCGACCACAGCCCGCCGAGCACCGGCGGCACCCGGGCGACGCGGCAGGGGGCGGCGGTTTGGGATCTGCTGGAGAACCTTGAGGAGTTCCGTTCAGCTCAGGAACTTCACGACGAGCTACGCCGCCGCGGTGAGGGTGTCGGACTGACCACGGTGTACCGCAGGCTGCAATCCCTGGCCGCCGCCGGCCTGGTCGACACGCTCCGAACGGAGAATGGGGAGTCGGTCTATCGACGGTGTTCGCAACAGCACCATCACCATCTGGTGTGTCGGCAATGCGGCGCGACGGTCGAAGTGCAAGGCAGCAGAGTCGAGGCTTGGGCCGCAGAAGTCGCCCGTGAGAACGGATTCTCCAATGTCAGCCACACGATCGAGATCTTCGGTCTCTGTGCCGAGTGTTCAGCGATGAAATGAACCTGGCAATGACGGTCGGTCGCTCCGGTCGCTGTTCGCCGCCGCGCTGCACAACGTGCGTCATCGATGGCTGTGGTCGCCGCCAGTGGTTCCCACATGATCCGCCACGAACTCCGCCGATATCCGTTGTGCCGCTGCGGATCGTGGCCGGATCTGACGTTCGAATAGCCAGACGACGAACCATGCTCCGCACGCGATCGTGACGATGACGAAGCTCGGCGGCAGGTTGAACATCGCCGACATGGTGACACCAAGCCACACCGACACCACGCTGATCACTGTGGAGATGATCATCGCTCTGGACGGCTTCGGGGTCAGCATGATGGCGGTAGCGGCGGGGGTGACGACCAGGGCGAAGAGCAGCAGTGTGCCAACCGCCTGCACCGCCATCGTGATGGCTAACCCGAGCAGCGCCATGAAGACCATCGACAGCAAGCGCACCGGCAGCCCCTTGGCCTGGGCCACCTCGACGTTGACTGAGGTGTAGAGCAAGGGCCGGTAGATGAAGCCGATACTGGCGGCCAACAGCACCAACAACACTGCGAACGTGACGAGTTGTTCGCCGGAGATGGCCAGCAGATTGCCGAACAGGACATTCGTCATCGTGCTCGACGATTTGGTTGCCAGTGAATTGAAGAACAGTCCGAAACCTGTTGCCAGCGCCAGAACGGTGCCCGTGGCCACCTCACGGTCGGATCGGCGGGTACCGAGGACCCCGATGACCAATGCACCGCCGACACAGAACACGCCGAGACCCAGCGCGACGGGCAGGCCGAGCAGGACCGCGCCGGTTGCGCCGGGCAGACCGATATGGGCCAGTGCATGGGCTGCGAACGCAGTGTTGCGGACGACGACGAAGTAGCCGATCAAGCCAGCCGCGAGGGCGACGATCGTGCCACCGGCCAGCGCATTGCCCATGAATGACGACGTGAGGATGGGCCACCAATTGTCCTGGTAGCCGAAAGCCATCACCCGAGTCGTCACTACGTGCCCCTCATGTACAACTCGCCCTGTGGTGTGCGGACGACCTGAATCGGGGTGCCGTATAGATGACTGAGTAAGTCTTCCTCGACCACCCCGCCAAGGGTGTCGAAGTGCGCGTGTCCGTCCAACAGATAGATCGCGCTACTCAGCACACTCAGCAGCGGGTTCAAATCGTGGGCGACGACAAGAATCGTCACACCGAGCTGTTTGTTGAGACGGTCGAGCAGTTGAACAATCTCGCGCTGATTGCGCAGATCCAGAGCCGCCAGCGGCTCGTCGAGGATGAGGATCTTCGGCCGGGCGGCCAGCGCCTCGGCGATTGCGACCCGCTGGCGCTGCCCGCCGGACAGCTCGGAGAGTCGCCGGCCGGCCAATGCCCCGGCATCGACCGAGTCCAACACCTCGGTGACCCGTCGGCGGTCCTCGCGGGTGGGACGTCCGAATCCCCACCGAGTTCCGTTGAGGCCCAGCATGACTGCATCGCACACGCGGATTGCATCCCCCGGGGACAACGCATAGTTCTGCGGCACGTAGCCGATGAACTCGTTGACCTCTCCGGGCGGCTTGCCGAGCACACGAACCTGACCCGACGCCGGCGGTATCAGTCCCAGAACCACGTTCAGAAGGCTGGTCTTGCCTGAGCCATTCGATCCGATGACCGCGACAATGCCCCCGGTAGGGACCTCGAATGTGCCCTCTGACCAGAGCAGATTCCCTCCGCGCACCACGCTGACATCCTCAAAGGTCAGCGCAGGCGCAGTGGACTCGGGCTCACACGGGGACACCGAGTGCCTTCGCCAGTGCGGTCAGCTGGGCGACCTGCCACGTCTCGAACTGTGTCGTTCCCGGCGGCACGGTCTCGGTCACCTCGACCACCGGCACGCCCGCGGCTTCGGCGGCAATGCGGATCTGTTCGGGGACCGAGCCTTCGGTCTGTGTGTTGTAGACCAGAACATTGATTCGGCGATCCGCCAGCGCGCGGCGGAACGCCTCCAGATCCGCCGGCGACGGATCGGACTCGTTCGCTGACGCCGTCTCGTAGCCCTGGGGCGTCGCGTTCACCAAGCCGACATCCTCTGCTGTGTAATCGAAGACGCTCTCGGTGGCCGCATAGGTCTTACCCGCCGCGCCGGACTTGATATCGGAAAGCAGCTTGTTATAGGGCTCGAGGCTGGTGCTGAAAGCCGCGCGTTGGTCGGCGAAGTAGGCCCGTCCTTCCGGAGCCAGCTTCGCGAGTTCGGCGGTGACGGCATCAGCGACGGCGACCACCGCGGACGGGCTGTACCAGAGGTGCGGATTGGAGCCCGCCGCGGTCTTGGTCACCACGCCAGCATCCACCAACGCCGCCTTCGGAGCCGACGTTGCCGCGAACTTAGACGCCCACGGGTCGTAGTCCGCTCCGTTGATGACGACGAGTTGCGCCTTTGCGAAGGTCGCCGCGTCCGCCGGTGAGGGTTCGAAGTCGTGTGGATCGACCGACGAGCTGGCCAGCACCGTCGTCACCCGGGCGCAATCACCACCCAACTCTCTGACGATATCGCCCCACTGATCCACGCTGACCACAACATCGACTGGCGTGGTGGGACATCCATTGTCCGCCGCGGCCGTCGTGGAGGGCTCGACGTTATCCCCGCCCTCACGCGAGGAGCATGCGGACAATCCGAGCGCGATGACGGCGGCCGTGACGCCGATCATTCGAGGTCCGAAAGAGTTCATAAACGATAATAGTAACCGTTTTCAATTAGAGTTCGGGGTCGGGTCGGGCTTCTCCCGATTCTTGAGTTCGAGCAGAAGTAGCGCAGACGCCAGCAGGGATGGGCGAACCTACGCCGGCTTATCAGTCAACTTGTCGAGGACACCGCCCCACCAGGCCAAGGTGAAACCGTTGGCACCACTGACGCAGCTAACCGATCCCTGATACCCCACGGCGCACCATGCGTCACCGTTGACAAGCTTGTAGCCTTCGGGCAGTTCGCTGACTGCGCGGGTGAAGGTCTGTGTGTCGGATTGGATGTACTGGGCGGGTTCCTGCGGACCCGCCACGGTCTGGTTGGTTCCGGGCGGCGGCAGCGGGCAGCGGCTGTCTCCGCAACTGAATGATCCGGGTGGCCCGGGCGAGGACGCCGAACTCGGTACCGTGTCGCAACCGACGGTGCCGTCGGGCCCAATCCCGCAGCCATACTGCGCGGATCGCAGCTCGTCTGCCTTGGGTCCGGTAAAGCCCGCCGGGCCGAAGAAGGGTTTGAAGAACACCCAGCCGGGGTCGCCGGGGCTCGTGAAGTTACCTTGAGCAACCGGCCAGGTCTGCGGGGGTTGGCCCGCGCACGCGTTGGCCTGGCCGGCCCCCGGGTCGCAGTCGCCGGGCTCAGCAGCCGCGGTCGGCGCCACACCAGGTACTGTGCCCGCCAACAGCCCGAATATCGCTACCGCGCGTAACGCAATCACTGAAAGAGCCATAACCGGTCCTCCGATCCGGAACCGTTTTCGGACTGAACGTTGGACGTTAATCCCACCCCGGTCGAACCCGCGGCCGATTGCGTCTGGTTCGCCGCCGGGCATCTTCAGCCTGTGGAGCTTCGACGGGACGGTGTCCTGGTCCGAGCCCTGAATTCAGGCCGTCGCAAACCGCTCCAGACGCTCGGTGATGAGGGCGTCGGCCTCGGCCATAATGCGATCAATCAGCTCCGCCACGGTGGGGACGTCGTGGATCAAACCGGCCACCATGCCGCAACTCCAGGCACCGGCGTCCATGGCTCCCTCCATCATGATCTTCGGGTAGACACCGGCCACCTCCTCAATGATGTCCTCGAAGCCGAGCTTGTCGCCCAGGGCCTTCTCTTTGTCGAGCAACCGATCGACCGCCGCGTTACGCAGCACCCTTTCGGTGTTGCGCAGCGGGCGCATCACCAGTCGGGTGTCGAGTTCGGTGGCGGCGACGATGGCGTCCTTGACGTTCTGGTGCACCGGGGCCTCGCGCGTGGCGATGAAACGGGTCCCCATGTTCATGCCCTCGGCACCCAGTGCCAGGGCGGCGACCAGGCTGCGTCCGTCGGCCATGCCGCCGGAGGCGACGAAGGGGATCGTCAGCTCGTCGGCCGCCCGCGGCAGCAGGATGAAGTTGGGGATGTCGTCCTCGCCCGGGTGACCGCCGCACTCGAAACCGTCCACGCTGACCGCATCGCAGCCGATCGCCTGGGCCTTGAGCGAGTGGCGCACGCTGGTGCACTTGTGGATCACCTTCACGCCGGCCTCCTGCAGCACCGGCAGCCACTGCTGCGGGTTGTTGCCGGCAGTTTCCACCACTGTCACGCCGCCATCGAGGATGGCGTCGATGTAGCCCGGGTAGTCGGGGCTGCTGACGGTGGGCAGGAAGGTGAGATTTACCCCGAAGGGTTTGTCGGTCAGGTCGCGGCATTTGGCGATCTCTTCTGCCAGCAGCGCGGGCGTCGCCTGGGTCAGGCCGGTGATGATGCCCAGCCCGCCGGCGTTGCTGACCGCCGCCGCAAGTTCGGCGAACCCGACGTAATGCATGCCGCCCTGGATGATGGGGTGTTCGATGCCGAACAGTTCGGTGATACGGGTCTTCATGATGTGTCCTTTCCGGCGAGCCGATGTCTGGTGGGTGTTAGCGCGGCGGCAGGCCGTGCACGATCGTCAGGAACTGTAGTTCGGTGCCGGCGCGACGGTGCTCGGCCAGCGCCTGGTAGTCGGGGTCGTCAAACCAGGCGCGGGCCTGGGACTCGGACGGGAACAAAAAGATGATCATGCGACCCGCGCGCGGCGAGGTGCCCTCCAGAGTGAAGGACGCATCGTCATAGGTGATGAACTCCCCGTCGTATTTCTTGAGCAGCGGGAAGAAGCCCTTCTCGTATTGACGGTAGACGGCGGCATCGGTGATGTGCAGATTGACGACCGCGTACACGGGAACATCGGACATGGGGACATCGGACATGGTGTGACTCCTTTTAGTCGAGGGCCTCGGCGTTTAGTCGAGTTCGGAAAGCCAGGCCGCCACGGCATCCCCGATGGCCGCGCCGGAGTCTTCCTGGATGAAGTGCAGCCCGGCCACGGTGACCTCCTGCTGATTCGGCCAGGTGCGGCAGAACTCGCGCTGCGCGCCGACAAGAATGGAACCCGGTTCGGCGTTGACGAAGAGTTTGGGCACGCTGCTGTCGCTGAGCCACTTGGCATAGTGCGCAACGAGCTCAACGACCTCGGGCGGCTGTCCGGCGATGGGAATCTGACGCGGCCAGTTCAGCATCGGCTGTCGGTCTGACTCTCGGGCGAAGGGCGCGCGGTAGGCGTCCATTTCCTCGTCTGAGAGCGCGCGCAGGATGGAACTGGGCAACACCCCTTCGATGAACAGGTTGCGTTTGAGGATGAGGTCTTCGCCTTTGTCCGAGCGAAAGCCCTGAAAGATGCCGCGGGCCGTCTCAGGCCAGTCGTCCCACGACGGCAGCGGCGTGACAATCGCTTCCATGTAGGCGATTGCCCGCACCTGCTGCGGATGCAGCCGCGCCCAGTGGAAGCCCAGGGCACTTCCCCAGTCATGCAGCACGAGGGTGACGCGCTGGTCAGCGCCCAGAGCGGCGAGTTGGGCGGCCAACAATTCATAGGTGCCCTCAAGGGTGTAGCGCCCAGGGCCAAGGTCTTCGGGCAGCTTGTCCGAATCGCCGTGACCGATGAGGTCGGGTGCGATGACGCGGCCCAGGCCGGCCAGCGGAGGCATCACGTTGCGCCACAGGTAACTGGAAGTGGGGTTGCCGTGTAGCAGCACGATGGGGTCGCCACTGCCTATCTCCACGTGCGCGAGACGGTGGCCGTCGACGGTGGTGAACTTTTTGGGAGGCAGGGCGGCGGTACTCATGCGACGGCACGCCGGATCAGCTCGAAGGTGGTGGTGATGGGTTGCAGGTGCTGGACGTCGGGTAGCCGGCGACGGCTCGACACCCGGATGCCCTCGTTGACCAGCATCAGCATTGCGGCCAGTTCCTCGGCACGGGCCGCCTTGGCGCCGGCGTCGCGCAGGCAGGCCTGAAAGACACGTTGCATCTCACCGAGATGGCGGCTGGCGCGCTCGGCGAGTTCGTCGTCGACTCCGGCCATTTCGAGCACGGTGTTGACCAGCATGCAGCCCCAATGCCGGCTTGCCGAGGCGGCGACTCCGCTGCCTGGCACACCGACGAAGTTGCGCTCGAAGAAGTGTTGCAGGGCATCGACCGGCGGCATCTCGGCGCGGGCGCGCTGCACCACGTCCACGGTCCGCGCGGCGAATAGGTCGAGGCACTCCAGGAATAGGGTGCGCTTGTCGGTGAACGCGGCGTAGAAGCTGCTGCGGCCGATGCCCATTGCCGACAAGAGATCGGCCAGCGAGCTCGCCTGGTAACCCTTGCGCCAGAACAGCACCAGCGCCTTATTCACCGCCTTGGATCGATCGAACTCGGGCGGGCGCGCCATGAGTGCATTCTGTACCGATCGGTACTGAATAGCAAGTCCTTGAGCTACCGGGCGAGCAGCCGGTAATCGATCCCCAGAGATCGGTAAGTGCGTTCAGCCCGAAGGTCGAGTGACAACAATTGGTGACCGAAGCGCTGAGCGGTGAGCCCGACGAGGGCGTCATACATGCTGCCCCCCGTCACCCCGACGGTCGCGACAGCTGTCATCAAGGATTCATAGAGCCCGGCGTCTGGGGCGATAACGCGTCCGCCCCATTGCTGCTCCAGGTAGTCAGCCACTAACTGAGCGTCCATCCGGAACGGTTCGGGCATGCGCGTGAGCACTGCGTAGGTTTCCGTCACCACATGGGCTGGAATGACCGCCTCGGGTGTCACAGCTCGCCCAGCCGCCTTGTGCGCCTCATGCCAGGGGGCAAAGGCTGCGATGACGACGCTCGTGTCGAGCGCCGTCACCGGCGTGTGGCTTCAACCGCATCCCGGACCTGCTCGGCTGTGAGGACGGGAAGATCCACCTCCGCAACGGCCACCACAGCGCCCCCATGCTCAACGAGCCGCGCGGGTGTGGTGGCCGGCGAAATCTCGAGGTGCCCTTCAACCTCGGTCAACACGATCCGGCTACCGGGGCGCAGCCCGAGACGCTCGCGGACTTCCTTGGGAACGACGACCCGCCCGCCGGCATCGATGGTTGCTAGCATGGTTTGACCATAC
>JAIOQK010000280.1 GCA_021413425.1 Mycobacterium sp. | reverse complement strand
GAGGCGATGACCCGCGCCTACGTCTTCGCCGACGCCTCAGCGGCCGGCGAGGTGGATCACGTCGAGAAGATCATCGACAGCATGTTCGCCCGTGCGATGAGCGACGGTGAGCCCACCGAGGATCAGTACCACATCGCCAGGGTGATCTCAGATGTCTGGCTGTCCAACCTGCTGGCCTGGCTGACCCGCCGGGCCTCGGCCACCGATGTCAGCAAGCGCCTCGATCTGGCCGTCCGCCTACTCATCGGCGACGACGACCTCACCTAGGCTCGGCCGGCCGCGCCATTTGTCCCCCCGCGCAGGATTCCGGGATGCGCGTTAGTGAAAACAATTGTCGTTTGCGGGCAGGGGAACGGGGCTGCGCGCGCCTCGACACCGCGAGACCGACCTGGCGGCTGTGGCCCAGGGACAGCGCACGACCCTGGGGTGGATCTGGCGGCTTAGGCTGAGGCCGTGCCGTCCATCGACCTCAACGCCGACCTCGCCGAGGGTTTCGGTATCTGGGAACTCGGCGACGACGACGCCATGCTCGACATCGTCACCAGCGCCAACCTCGCCTGCGGGTTCCACGCCGGAAATCCACTGGGTCTGGCGCACGCATGCCGGGGCGCCGCGCACCGGGGAGTGCGGATCGGCGCGCAGGTGGGCTACTTCGATCTTGCCGGGTTCGGCCGCCGCCAGATCGAGGTCGAGCCCGCCGAGTTGACCGCCGAGGTGATCTACCAGATCGGCGCATTGGGTGCGCTGGCCAACGCTGCCGGATCCGCGCTGAGCTACGTCAAACCCCATGGCGCGCTGTACAACACGATCATGGGAGACCGTGATCAGGCCCGCGCCGTCGCCGAAGCGGTGCACGCCGTCGATCCTGCGCTGCCGGTGCTGGGGCTGGCCGGATCGGCGTTCTTCATCGAGGCCGCCCGGCTGGGTCTGCGGACCGTGGCGGAGGCCTTCGCCGACCGCGCCTACCAGCCGGACGGCCACCTGGTCCCCCGCCGCCAGAACGGCGCCGTGCTGCGCGAGCCGGATCAGATCGCCGAGCGGGTGGCCGCCATGGTGCTCACCGGACGGGTGCGGGCGATCGACGGTGCCACCATCCCGATCGAGGTGGAATCGGTCTGCGTACACGGGGATTCACCGGGCGCGGTGCAGATCGCCACCGCAGTCCGGCAACGGCTTGCCGCCGAGGGTGTCGAGCTGGCGGCGTTCGCCTGATGCGGTTGAAGCTCGGCCGGCCCGATCTCGGCGCGTACCGCGAGTCCTTCGATGCGCCGGCCGCCGAAGCCGGTTCGGATCTGACGGTGAGCTGGCTCGGAGTCTCCACGCTGCTCATCGACGACGGGACGACCGCGTTGATGACCGACGGGTTCTTCTCCAGGCCGTCCTACATCGAGGTCGGACTGCGGCGGCTGCGGCCGTCAGCGGCGCGGATTTCCGAATGCCTCGCGCGGGCCGGGGTCAGCCGATTGGCGGCGGTGCTGCCGGTGCACACTCACTTCGACCACGCCCTGGACTCGGCGGTGGTCGCCGCCCGTACCGGAGCATGTGTCGTCGGTGGGGAGTCAGCGGCCAACATCGCTCGCGGACAGGGTCTTCCAACCGACCGGATCGTGGTGGCTGAGCCCGGCGTGGAACTCACATTCGGTTCTTTCGCGGTGAAGCTGATCGAGTCGCACCACTGCCCACCGGACCGCTTCCCGGGCGTCATCTCAGCACCCGTCGTTCCTCCGGTCCGGGCCTCGGCGTTCCGCTGCGGCGAGGCATGGTCGACGCTCATCGAGCACCGGCCCAGCGGCCGGCGCCTGCTGATCCAGGGCAGTGCCGGCTTTCGATCCGGCGCGCTGGCCGATCAGCGAGCGGAGGTGTGCTACCTCGGCGTCGGGCAGTTGGGAGTGCAGGACAGCGACTACATCGAGCAGTACTGGGAGCAGACGGTTCGCGCGGTCGGTGCCCGGCGCGTGGTGTTGATCCACTGGGATGATTTCTTCCGGCCACTGACCGAGCCACTGCGCGCCCTGCCCTACGCCGGAGACGACCTCGACGTCACCATGGGTGTTCTGACGGCATTGGCCGGCGCCGACGGTGTGGCCATGCATCTGCCGCGGCTGTGGCAGCGCTGCGATCCGTGGACCGCCGATCAGCGGCTGCGGCGCTGACGCGCGACCTCCGCCAGCAGTACTCCCGCGGCGACTGCGGCGTTGAGCGACTCGGTCGGGCCGGCCATCGGGATGGACACCACCGTGTCGCAGTTCTCCCGGACCAGCCGGGAGAGGCCTTTGCCCTCGGAGCCGACGACGAGCACCAGTGGGCCGGTGCCGTCGAACTCATCGATGGTGGTGTCGCCGCGGGCGTCGAGTCCGACGACCGCTACGCCGGCTCCCGCCCACTCCTTGAGTGTGCGGTTGAGATTGGTGGCCCGCGCGACCGGAACCCGCACCGCTGCCCCGGCGGAGGTGCGCCAGGCCACCGCGGTGACCGATGCCGACCGGCGCTGAGGGATCAGTACCCCGTGGCCGGCGAATGCGGCCACCGAACGGATGATCGCACCGAGGTTGCGCGGGTCGGAGATGTTGTCGAGCGCGACCAGCAGGGCCGGTTGGACGTCGCTCGTCGCCGATCGCAACAGGTCGTCGGGATGGGCATAGCTGTATGGCGGGATCTGCAGGGCGACGCCCTGATGCAGACCGTTGGAACTCATCCGGTCGAGATCGTGGCGCGGCACCTCGAGGATCGCGATGCCCCGGTCGGCGGCCATGGTGACCGACTCGGTGAGCCGCTCATCGGCTTCGGTGCCGAGCGCGACATAGAGCGCCGAGGCGGGCGCGTGTGCGCGCAGGCACTCCAGGACCGGGTTGCGGCCCAGGACCATTTCGGTCTCATCGGTCGGCTTGCCGGTGGCCCGGCGGGCCTTGGCCGCTGCCTTCCTGGCCGCCGGATGTCCGGTCCGCTGGTGCGCCGGTGGGGTGGCACCGCGGCCCTCGAGTCCGCGCCTGCGCACTCCGCCCGAGCCGATCTTGGGCCCCTTCTTGGTGCCCTCTTTGCGGACCGCGCCCCGCCGCTGGGAATTGCCGGCCATCTACCTGCCGCCCGCGTCGAGTAGGGACCACTGCGGTCCGTCGCCGGTGTCGGTCACTTCGATGCCCGCCTCCTTGAGCCTGTCGCGGATCGCGTCGGCCTGCGCCCAGTCCCGCTGATCGCGGGCGTCCTCGCGGCGCTGAACCTCCGCGCGCACCAGCACGTCGACAGCGTTGAGCGCAGCCGCCGTCTCGTCCCTGGTCTCCCATCGCTCATCAAGGGGATCGCATCCGAGGATGCCCATCATGGAGCGGATCTCACCGGCTTTGACCAATGCGGTGTCGTGATCGCCGGACTCCAGCGCCCGGTTGCCGTCGGCGCGGGCGGCATGGACCTCGGCCAGCGCGGCGGGAACGGCGAGATCGTCGTCCAGTGCGGCGCCGAAGCGCTCGGTCCACCGCGTCGGCGACACCGCCGAGACCCGGGTGCGGACGCGGTGCAGGAAGTCCTCGATACCGGTGTAGGCGTTGACGGCGTCAGTCAGCGCGGCCTCGGAGAACTCCAGCATCGACCGGTAGTGGGCGCTGCCGAGGTAGTAACGCAACTCCGCCGGCCGTACCCGCTGCAGCACGGCGGGCACGGCGAGCACATTGCCCAGCGACTTGCTCATCTTCTCCCCACCCATGGTGACCCAGCCATTGTGCAGCCAGTACCGGGCGAATCCATCACCGGCGGCGCGCGCCTGGGCGATCTCGTTCTCGTGATGCGGAAAGACCAGATCCATTCCACCGCAATGGATGTCGAACTCGGCGCCGAGGTATTCGTGCGCCATCGCCACGCATTCGGAGTGCCATCCGGGGCGGCCGCGTCCCCACGGCGTGGGCCAGGACGGCTCCCCGGGCTTGGCGCCCTTCCAGAGCGTGAAATCCCGCTGATCACGCTTCCCTGCGCCGACGCCTTCACCCTGGTGCACGTCGTCGATCCGGTGCCCGGACAGCTTGCCGTAGTCAGCAACGGTCTGGACGTCGAAGTAGACGTCGCCCGATCCGGTGTAGGCGTGCCCGGTGTCGATCAGACGCTCGATGAGTTCGACGATCTGGGTGATGTGCCCGGTCGCCCGAGGCTCGGCCGACGGCGGTAACACCCCGAGTGCGTCGTAGGCGGCGGAGAATGCGCGCTCGTGGACCGCGGCCCACTCCCACCACGGCCGGCCCGCCTCGGCCGCCTTGGTGAGGATCTTGTCGTCGATGTCGGTGACGTTGCGGATGAACGCCACGTCGTACCCGGTGGCCGTGAGCCAGCGCCGTAGCACGTCGAACGCAACACCGCTGCGGACGTGTCCGATGTGGGGCAGACCCTGGACGGTCGCACCGCACAGGTACACCGACGCATGACCGGGTCGCAGCGGCACGAAGTCGCGCACGCCACCGCTGTAGGTGTCGTGCAAGCGCAGGCCGGTCACGACGTCGCAGCTTACCGGGACGCCACGAAGATCAGCGCCGTGGCGACGGCCGCCCGGCCCTCACCACGACCCGTCAGTCCCAGCCCGTCGGTTGTGGTTGCCGAAACCGACACCGGCGCGCCAAGCAACTCGGACAGCAGAAGTTGCGCCTCGTGCCGGCGCGGCCCCACCTTCGGCCCGTTGGCGATCACCTGGACCGCGGCGTTGCCGATCGTGAATCCGCCCCGCCGCAGTAGGTCGCGGACATGCGCGAGCATCTGTGCGCCCGTGACACCACGCCACTGCGGCTGATCGACACCGAACACCGCGCCGAGATCACCGATCCCCGCCGCCGACAGCAAGGCGTCACAGAGTGCGTGCACGGCCACATCGCCGTCGGAGTGCCCCGCGCAGCCGTCGGCGTCCTCGAACAGCAACCCGAGCAGCCAGCAGGGCCGGCCGGACTCGATGGGGTGGACATCGGTGCCGATACCGATCCGGGGCAGTCCGGCGCTCATCGGTTCAGCACCGCGCGGGCCAACCGCAGATCCAGCGGTGTGGTGATCTTGAACGCCATCGCGTCGCCGGCCACGGTGTGTACCGGCACCCCGAGGTTCTCCACGAGCGCGGCGTCGTCCGTCGCCGACTCGGCCGGTGCCTGGCCGTAGGCCCGCCGCAGCAGCGCGGCCTCGAAGCCCTGCGGTGTCTGGACGGCGCGCAACCCGGCGCGTTGCGGGGTTCCGAGCACCACACCGTTGGCGTCGACAGCCTTGATGGTGTCCACGACGTTCAGCACCGGGATCACCGCGCGCATCCCGTCACGCAGCGCGGCTACCACCCGCCGGATCTGATCCGCCGGGGTCAGCGGCCGGGCCGCGTCATGCACGAGGACGAAGTCCGGGTCACCGGCAGCCGACAGGGCCAGCCGAACACTGTCGGCGCGTTCTGGGCCACCGGCCACAACGGTCGCGCGGTCGCCCAGCGACGACGATGTCTCTGCGACCCGGTCGGCGGGCACGGCGACCACCACCCGTTCGATCACGCCGGAACCGAGCAGACCGTCGACGGCGTGCTCAAGCATGGTGCGGCCGTCGAGATCGACGAACGCTTTGGCTGTGCCGGCACCGAGTCGGTGCCCGCTGCCGGCGGCGGGAACGACAGCGACGGTCTCAGTCACCGTGATCCCTGGGGCGGCCTTCTAAGAAGCGGCGGCCAGGACCTCGTCAAGGATGATCGATGCCTTCGCGTCGTCGGTGTTCTCAGCCAACGCCAGCTCACCGACCAGGATCTGACGGCGGGCCTTGGCCAGCATCCGCTTCTCGCCTGCGGAGAGTCCGCGTTCCTGATCCCGGCGCCACAGGTCGCGCACCACCTCGGCGACCTTGTTGACATCACCGGAAGCCAGCTTCTCCAGATTCGCCTTGTAGCGGCGAGACCAGTTGGTGGGCTCCTCGGTGTGCGGCGCGCGCAGGACCTGGAAAACCTTGTCCAGGCCCTCCTGGCCGACCACATCGCGCACACCGACGTACTCGGCGTTGTCAGCGGGCACCCGAACGGTCAGATCACCCTGGGCCACTTTGAGGACGAGGTATTCCTTCGGCTCGCCCTTGATGGTCCGGCTTTCGATCGCCTCTATCAATGCAGCACCGTGGTGTGGATAGACAACGGTGTCTCCGACCTTGATAATCATCAGATTAGAGCCCCTTTCACAACCCAATGTTAGCACGGGGGCGAATGGCCCGCGGAACAACGGTGCAGGTCGGGGGCACCGCCGCGGAGCAACAGGGGTTGACAGCCCGGGAAATTCGTGCAATGCGGCCGATCCTGGCACGCCGCCGGCGGCCCTGGCTACCCAGATCACGGCCCTTCGCTACCGCCGACCGGCCTCACCCACTACTGTTCAGAGCCGAATCAAGGTCGGCTGTGAACGCCGGTCGCCCGCCCCTGCAGGAGGCTGCTATGAACCGCTCAACGAACCGCCTCTGGGCCGCTACGGCGGGCCTGGCGGCCTGTGGCTTGATCCTCTCCGGTTGTGGCACGGGTCAGATCTCCCAGACCGCGACCCAGGAGTCCGCGGTCAACGGCACCTCCGCCAACCTCGGCGAGATCGCCCTGCGCAACATCCACCTCCAGGCGGTGCAGCGCAGCGATTTCCTGCAGCCGGGTACCGCGGTACAGCTGATGTTCGTGGTCGCCAACAACTCGCCGGACGTCGATGACAAGCTCCTCGGCGTGGCGTCCGACATCGGCCAGGTGACGCTGACCGGAGACGGTGCCGTCCCGGCCCGCGGCTCGCTCGTCGTCGGCTCACCCGACGGGCAGGATGAGGTGATGCCGATGGGCAGCACCACCGCGACCACCGCAGAGGTCACGCTGAGCAAGCCGATCACCAACGGCCTGACCTACAACTTCACCTTCGACTTCGAGAACGCCGGTCGCACCTCCGTGGCGGTGCCGATCTCAGCCGGTGAGGCCCCCCGCCGGCAGTAAACCGGTCATCGCCGTGGGGACACGGCGCGCACCTCCCCGCGGTGTCGGGGCCAGCCGCTAGCGTCAGCGTCGTGTCCAAGGCTCGGCTGCAGTATCGCTGTTCGGAGTGCCGGCACGTCACCGGAAAATGGGTCGGGCGGTGCCCGGAGTGCGGCACCTGGGGCACCGTTGACGAGGTTGCCGCTCTGGCTGCCGTCGGAGGCGTCCCGCAGCGCGTCGGTGTGCCGTCGACCCCCGCGGTCCCGATCAGTTCCATCGACCCCGACCGCACCCGCCACTTCCCCACCGGTGTCAGCGAACTCGACCGTGTCCTCGGTGGCGGGTTCGTGCCGGGTTCGGTGTGCCTGCTCGCCGGCGATCCCGGAGTCGGTAAGTCGACGCTGCTGCTGGAGGTGGCACACCGGTGGGCGCAGGCGGGCCGGCGCGCCCTTTACGTCTCCGGTGAGGAGTCCGCGGGGCAGATCCGGATGCGGGCCGAACGCACCGACTGCACCAACGACGAGGTCTACCTGGCCGCCGAGTCCGACGTACACGCCGTTCTGGCGCATATGGACGCGGTCGCCCCAAGCCTGGTGGTCGTCGACTCCGTCCAGACCATGGCCTCGTCCGACGTCGACGGCGTGGTCGGCGGTGTCACCCAGGTCCGTGCGGTGACGACGGCGTTGACCGCTGCCGCCAAGTCCAGCGGTGTGGCGATGGTCCTGGTGGGTCACGTCACCAAGGAGGGTGCGATCGCCGGTCCCCGCTCACTGGAGCACCTGGTCGACGTCGTGCTGCATTTCGAAGGCGACCGCAACACAGCGATCCGCATGGTCCGGGGGATCAAGAACCGCTTCGGTGCAGCCGACGAAGTCGGTTGTTTCATGTTGCAGGACAAGGGGATCGCGTGTGTCGCCGATCCCTCCGGACTCTTCCTCGACGAGCGTCCGGAACCGGTGCCCGGTACCGCGGTGACTGTCACGCTCGACGGCAAGCGGCCGTTGATCGGCGAGATTCAGGCACTGCTCGCCAAGCCGGCCAATCCGGCTGCGCCGCGCCGGGCGGCGGTCAGCGGAATCGACTACGCCCGGGTCTCGATGATCAACGCCGTGCTGGAAAACCGCGCCAAAGTACCCGTCGGAGCGATGGATATCTTCCTGTCCACCGTGGGCGGAATGCGGTTGACCGACCCCTCGTCGGATCTCGCGGTCGCCATCGCGATCGCATCCGCGTTCACCACGCGCGCTCTGCCGTCCACCCTGGTGGTGATCGGCGAGATCGGACTGGCCGGTGACCTGCGCCGGGTCACGGGGATGGATCGGCGCCTGGCCGAGGCAGCCCGGCTCGGGTTCACCACCGCACTGATTCCCGCCGGCGGCGGTGCGGCGCCGAAGGGACTGCAGACCGTCGAAGTCGCCACCATCTCCGATGCTCTGCGCGCGATGATGCGGCTCACCGGCGGACAGTGAACCCCGGCTGAACCCTGGGTCAGCCGGCCGGTGCGGGCTCGGGGGCCGGCACCGGTGCCGGCTCTCCACCCGGCACCGGTTCGGGCGGCGGTGGCGGCGCGTCGGCGAGCATGAACGGCACTTCCGCCGAACGCAGATTGCCCAGTTGCACGACGAGGTTGTAGGTACCCGGCCCGATCGGCTCCCGCGGCAGCGGGCACTGCGGAGCCGAACCCATGCCGGTCCAGGTGACCTCGGTGGTCACCTGCTCGCCCGGGTTGAACGTCTTGACCAACGTCTCATTGGAAGGGGCGCAGTCGAGGTTGGACCACAACCGATTGTTGTCCAGCGTGTACACATACGCCGCCAGCACAGCGGCGCCGACATCGCGCTTACATGCCACCAGACCGATGTTGGTGACCACCATGGTGAACTTCGGCTGATCGCCGATCACGTACTGCGGCGAATTGGTGATGCCCTTGACCGCCAGATTGGAGTCGGGGCAGTCATCGCCGGCCTGCAGCAGCGGCGGCGGGGCGACGGCGGGCGTAGGTGTGGGGGTCGGGGCAGGACTGGCTTGCGCCGGCGGGACGACCGGGGTCTTGTTCTCCGGTTGCGGGATCGCAGTGGTTGCGGTCTTGGCGGTGTTCTCCGGCTTGGAACCGCCGAAGATCGCGAATGCGCCGCCGACCAGGAGGGCGACGACCAGGACAGCGATACCCAGCGCCAGGCCCCGGCGCCGCCAGTAGATCTGAGTAGGCAACGGGCCATGCGGTTCAAGATCCAGCACGTTCCCACCGTAAGCCCAGGTCACCACTAGGCGTCCGACCCCGCGCGGCGTGTCGCGGTGTTGGCTGAATCGCGTGCTACCCGGCGCGGCCCTCACTGGGGCCGCCACCCCACTCCTCGGGCGATTCATCAGGGCGCTCACCGATGTCGCCGAGATGCTCGCGCAGCATGATCCGGCCGTCGGCCAGGCGGTAGGTGACCCCGGCGATGGCGAGTTTTCCGTGCTCGACTCTCTCGGCGATCGCTGAAGAACGGCTGAGCAGCTGGGATCCGGTCTCGATGACGTGGCGGGCCTCGAACTCGTCGACCCGGGTCAGTCCGTCCCGGCGGCCCAACATGATCGACGGCGTCACCCGCTCCACCACGTCGCGGACGAACCCCGTGGGTACCTTGCCCTCATCGAGGGCGGCCAGACTCGCCTGCACAGCGCCACAGCTGTCGTGACCGAGCACGACGACGAGAGGGACGTCCAGCACGGTGACCGCGTATTCGATGGACCCCAGTACGGCCGAGTCGATGACGTGGCCGGCGGTGCGGACGACGAACATATCCCCGAGGCCCTGGTCGAAAATGATCTCGGCGGCGACCCGGCTGTCGGCGCATCCGAAAACCACCGCGGTGGGAGTTTGGGCGACGGCGAGGCTGGCCCGGTGTTCGATGCTCTGACTGGGGTGTTCCGGATTACCGGCGACGAAGCGCTCGTTACCCTTTTTGAGTGCCATCCATGCTGACGCCGGACTGGTCTGGGACATGGCCCGTATTGTGCACTGCTGCCCCGGCGGGCAGTCGATGAGCATCCGATCCGCCGATCTCGTCGACTGGTACGGCAGCGCTCGCCGGGACCTTCCATGGCGGGCCGCCGGGGTCAGCGCATGGCAGATACTGGTGAGCGAATTCATGCTGCAGCAGACCCCGGTGGCGCGGGTGGCGCCGATCTGGGTGGACTGGGTGCGACGCTGGCCGACGCCATCGGCGACCGCTGCCGCCGGGTCCGCCGATGTGTTGCGTGCCTGGGGCAAGCTGGGCTATCCGCGCCGGGCCAAGCGCCTGCACGAGTGCGCCGTGGTGATCGCGAGCGAGCACGCCGACGAAGTACCCGACGATGTCGACACATTGTTGGGGCTGCCCGGGGTGGGCGCCTACACCGCCCGTGCGGTGGCCTGTTTCGCCTACGGCAGGCGGGTGCCGGTGGTGGACACCAACGTCCGCCGGGTGGTGGCGCGTGCGGTCCACGGCCTCGCCGAGGCCGGCAACCCGTCGGCGACGCGCGATCACGCCGATGTGGAGGTACTGCTTCCCGACGAGCAGACCGCGCCGGTGTTCTCGGCCGCGCTCATGGAACTGGGGGCGACGGTGTGCACGGCCCGCTCACCCAAATGCGGGCTGTGCCCGCTGGTGCTCTGCGCATGGAAAGCGGCGGGTTATCCCAGTGGTGGTGCACCGGCCCGAGCGGCGCAGCGCTTCGCCGGAACCGACCGGCAGGTCCGCGGCAAGCTGATGGATGTGTTGCGCGCCAGCGCGACTCCGGTGCAGCGACAGCTGCTCGATGTGGTCTGGCTGTCCGACACCGCCCAGCGCGACCGCGCTCTGGACTCGCTGTTGATGGACGGATTGGTGGAACAGACGACAGACGGCCGATTCGCACTAGCGGGTGAAGGCGACGATGCGGGCCCCTAGGGCCCGAGGAGGAGCCGAACACACAACACCGCGGCGACGGCGATGGCGTGACCCGATAGGGCGACTAGGTCGGCGGCAGTTCCCAGATGAACGCCTCGACGGCCGCCCGATATTGCTCTGGAGCGTCGTCGTGGACCAGGTGTCCGGAATCCGGCACCCGAACGTACATCACTGGGGCCGTTGCGGATTGCGCCATGTGGACCATCTGCCCGGGTGGCGTGACCGAATCGCCGGCCTCGATCAGCAGGACCGGCACCCGGACCGATAACCACTGCTGCCAGTAGTCGCGGGTGCCCCACTCCGCGGCGATCGCGATCCAGGTCTGCGGAGTGCCGTGCAAACGCCAGCCCGTCTCCGTTCGATCGAAGGCTTCCAGGAAGTAGCGGCCCGCGACCGGCCCGAACTCCGCGAGCACCGCCTCAGCGGTGGGGAACTGCGCCGGCAGAGCGTGCAGCCACGGCTCCCATGCGCCGGTTGTCAGACCGACGAAATCGGGCGCCATATCCTCCAGCACCAGCGCGCTGACGAGTTCCGGCCGATCCGCCGCCAGACACCACGAGTGCAGGGCACCCATTGAGTGACCGATCAGAACAGCCGGGGCACCCAGTGACTCGACGGCCGATGCCAGTTCGTCGACGAATCGCTCGGTGCTCACCGGTTGGTGGTCGTCACCATCACGGCCCCGGTGCCACGGCGCATCGTAGGTGTAGACCGCGCCGAGGCGGGCCAGCCACGGCGACTGCCTCGACCAGGTGGTGCCGCGGCCCATCAGCCCGTGGACCAGAACCAGCGGGCGCCCGGTCCCACCCCGATAGGTCAGCGGTGCGGCGATCACCGGTGTCATTGTGCCGGTAACCTTGGCGAAATGACCGTGGTGAAGATCAATGCCATAGAGGTGCCCGCCGGCGCCGGCCCGGAGTTGGAGAAGCGGTTCGCCCACCGCGCACACGCCGTGGACAACCAGCCAGGTTTCCTCGGTTTCCAGCTGTTGCGACCGGTCTCCGGTGACGACCGCTACTTCGTGGTCACCCAGTGGGAGTCCGAGGAGGCCTTCCAGGCCTGGGCTAGCGGGCCCGCGATCGCCGCGCATGCCGGGGAGCGAGCCAACCCGGTATCCACCGGGGCATCACTGCTCGAGTTCGAAGTCGTGATGGACGTTGCCAGGTCCGACGCCGAGAAGTAGACCGCGCCGCGCCGCGGCGCTGGCCGCGGTCCTCACCGCAACCCTGTCGACCAGTTGCGCGCCTCCGCCCGCGCCGGTCGCCAGTGCCGGCACCCGCATTGAGATGAACACGCCCCAGGGGGTGCGGGCTCAGCAAGTCATGGACATGCTCAATTCAGACTGGCCGATCGGGACGGCGAGCGTGAGGACTCTGGCCACCGCTGAGATGGTGGACCCGATCGAAACCGTCATGGAACGACTGTGGTGGGACCGCCCGTACACGCTCACCGGGGTGGACATCGGCGCCGGATCTGCCCGGCTGCACCTGATCAGCTCGTTCGGCGCACAGCAGGACATCGAGTTGCGCACCGACGATCAGACCAAAGTCAGTCGCCTGGTGGTCGACACCCAGGAGCCCGCCATCGGCTCCTGGCAGGACGTGGATATCGCGCTCGGCCGCACCGGCGCCCGCTACTCATGGCTGGTGTCCAAGGTGCAGGACGGCAACTGCGTGAAGGTGGCCGGAGCCAACACGGGCGAATCACTGCCGCTCGCGTCGATTTTCAAGACCTACGTACTCTTCGCGGTCGAGGAGGCGGTGCTCGCGGGAACTCTCCGATGGGACGACACCCTCACCATCACCAGCGAGGCCAAGAAACTGGGATCGTCAGGCTTTGACACGATGCCCGCGGGTTCACGGATCACCGTGCGCCAGGCCGCCGGGAAGATGATCGCCACAAGCGACAACATGGCGACCGATCTGCTGATCGACCGCGTCGGCACCCGGGCCGTGGAACAGGCGCTTGCGCGGGCCGGCCATCACGATCCCGCAAGCATGACCCCGTTCCCGACCATGCGCGAGATCTTCTCGGTCGGCTGGGGAAATCCGGACATCCGTGACCGATGGAAGGCGGCCTCCCCCGCCGGCCGTGCCGCACTGCTGCGCGAGGCGAATTCGCGCCCCTATGAACCTGACCCGCAACGCACGCATGCCCCCGGATCTGCCTACGGTGCCGAGTGGTACGGCAGCGCGGAGGACATCTGCCGCGTGCACGCGGCACTTCAAAACAACGCGGTGGGTCCGGCGGCGCCGGTGCGGGGGATCATGTCGGAGGTGCCCGGAATCGATATCGACCGTGCCCAGTGGCCCTATATCGCCGCCAAGGCCGGCAATCTCCCCGGCGATCTGACGTTCTCCTGGTACGCCGAAGACCGCACCGGAGCGGCCTGGGTGGTCAGCTTCCAACTGAACTGGCCGCGCTACCACAGCCCGAACGCCGGGGCCTGGGTGATGACGATCATCAAGCAGGTCTTCGGGATGCTCGCGAGCTAGAGCGGATCGGGCCGCTACTCCGTAGCCGCCGCGGCCAGATCCGGCTCGACGCTTTCGCGCTTGGGCCCACCGGAGAAGGTGAACTTCGCATCCTCGCCGGCACCCTCGCCGTCCCAGTTCTCCACGTCGACGGTGACCAGCTGTCCGGGCCGGATCTCGTCGAAGAGGATCTTCTCGGAGAGTGCGTCCTCGATCTCACGCTGGATGGTCCGGCGCAGCGGCCGGGCACCCAACACCGGATCGAAGCCGCGCTTGGCCAGCAGCGCCTTGGCGTTGTCGGACAGCTCCATCTCCATGTCCTTGGCCTTGAGCTGCTTGCCGACCCGGTTGACCATGAGATCGACCATTTCGATGATCTCCTCGCGGGTGAGCTGATGGAACACGATGATGTCATCGATGCGGTTGAGGAACTCCGGCCGGAAGTGCTTCTTGAGCTCGTCGTTGACCTTCTGCTTCATCCGCTCGTAGTTGTTGTCCCCACCGCCCTGAGTGAAGCCCAGACCCACGGCCTTGGAGATGTCCGCGGTGCCCAGGTTCGAGGTGAAGATCAGCACCGTGTTCTTGAAGTCGACCGTGCGGCCCTGACCGTCGGTGAGGCGGCCGTCCTCGAGCACCTGCAGCAGGGTGTTGTAGATCTCCTGAAGCGCCTTCTCGATCTCGTCGAACAGCACCACCGAGAACGGCTTGCGGCGCACCTTCTCGGTGAGCTGGCCACCCTCCTCGTAGCCGACGTAGCCCGGAGGGGCGCCGAACAGCCGCGAGGCGGTGAAGCGGTCGTGAAACTCGCCCATGTCGATCTGGATGAGCGCGTCATCGTCGCCGAACAGGAACTCCGCGAGCGCTTTGGACAGCTCGGTCTTGCCGACACCGGACGGACCCGCGAAGATGAACGAGCCCGATGGGCGCTTGGGGTCCTTGAGTCCGGCCCGCGTCCGGCGGATGGCCTTGGAGACGGCCTTGACTGCATCGAACTGGCCGATGATCCGCTTGTGCAGTTCATCCTCCATCCGCAGCAGACGGGTCGTCTCCTCTTCGGTGAGCTTGAACACCGGGATGCCGGTCCAGTTGCCCAGCACCTCCGCGATCTGCTCATCGTCGACCTCCGCGACGACGTCGAGATCGCCTGCGCGCCATTGCTTCTCACGCTCAGCTCGCTGGGCGACCAGCGTCTTCTCACGATCCCGCAGCGACGCCGCCTTCTCGAAGTCCTGGGCGTCGATCGCCGATTCCTTCTCGCGGCGGGCGTCGGCGATCTTCTCGTCGAACTCGCGCAGGTCCGGCGGTGCGGTCATCCGGCGGATCCGCATCCGGGCGCCGGCCTCGTCGATCAGGTCGATCGCCTTGTCCGGCAGGAACCGATCGTTGATGTAGCGGTCGGCCAGAGTTGCGGCGGCCACCACCGCGGCATCGGTGATCGAGACCCGGTGGTGTGCTTCGTAGCGGTCACGCAGACCCTTGAGGATCTCGATGGTGTGCGCCACCGTCGGCTCACCGACCTGAACGGGCTGGAACCGACGCTCCAGGGCGGCATCCTTCTCGATGTACTTGCGGTACTCATCGAGAGTGGTGGCGCCGATGGTCTGCAGCTCGCCGCGGGCCAGCTTGGGCTTGAGGATCGACGCGGCGTCGATGGCACCCTCGGCGGCGCCGGCACCGACGAGGGTATGCAGCTCGTCGATGAACAGGATGATGTCGCCGCGGGTGTTGATCTCCTTGAGCACCTTCTTGAGGCGCTCCTCGAAGTCACCGCGGTAGCGGCTGCCGGCCACCAGCGACCCGAGGTCGAGGGTGTAGAGCTGCTTGTCCTTCAGCGTCTCGGGCACCTCACCGTTGACGATGGCCTGGGCCAGGCAGGCCCTCGACCACGGCGGTCTTGCCGACGCCGGGCTCACCGATGAGCACCGGGTTGTTCTTGGTGCGTCGGCTCAGGACCTGCATCACCCGCTCGATTTCCTTCTCGCGGCCGATGACCGGATCGAGCTTGCCCTCCATCGCAGCGGCGGTGAGGTTGCGGCCGAACTGGTCGAGCACCAGCGAGGTAGACGGGTTCCCGGACTCGCCGCCGCGGCCACCGGTGCCCGCCTCGGCGGTCTCCTTGCCCTGGTACCCACTGAGCAACTGGATGACCTGCTGGCGGACCCGGGTCAGTTCGGCGCCCAGTTTCACCAGCACCTGGGCGGCCACGCCCTCACCCTCGCGGATCAGGCCGAGCAGGATGTGCTCGGTGCCGATGTAGTTGTGGCCGAGTTGCAGAGCCTCGCGCAGGCTCAACTCGAGCACCTTCTTGGCGCGCGGGGTAAACGGGATGTGCCCGGACGGCGCCTGCTGGCCCTGGCCGATGATCTCCTCGACCTGGGAGCGCACGCCCTCCAGGGAGATGCCGAGGGACTCCAGCGACTTGGCGGCCACGCCTTCGCCCTCGTGGATCAGCCCCAGCAGGATGTGCTCGGTGCCGATGTAGTTGTGGTTGAGCATCCGGGCTTCTTCCTGAGCCAGGACGACGACCCGCCGCGCACGGTCGGTAAATCTTTCGAACATCGGCTGATACCTGCTCTCTCACCTGGTGCAACGGAACTCACCGGACACCTGCTGGTCCACTCTAGTGGGCGGGCGGAGGGAGTTGCGCTCCCCTGCTGCAGGTACCCGCTGTCGGGGCACACAGCAGTCCAACGCTCCAGCGGGCCGTTTCGTTTCCAGTATGTCCACCAGGTGGTTCGCGCCAAGCGAAACAGCACTGACGAGACCCTGACGGTTTCGCTGGGAGGGTGCCTAGGTGGCAGCGTGGAAGGCCTCGATGACGTCAGCGGGGATCCGGCCCCGGGTGGAGACCTTGTGCCCGTTGCGGCGGGCCCACTCCCGGATCGCCGCGCTCTGCTCCCGGTCGATGATGGCCCGGCCGCGACCGGGGGCACCCGATGAGCGGCCGCGACGGCGGCCGCCGACCCGACGGCCGGCCTCGCTCCACGGCCTCAATTCATCGCGCAATTTCTGCGCATTCCTGGCCGAGAGATCGATTTCGTAGCTCACGCCGTCAATCGAGAATTCAACAGTTTCATCAGCCGGGCCTTCGCCGTCGAAATCATCGACGAGGGTGACAGTCACTTTTTTAGCCATTAGGCCTCGGCCTTTCTCTTGCCCGATGGGCGGATTGCTTTTACTGGCCGCCAATGTGCCATAAATGGGGGTGGAAATACAACAAGAGCCGTCTCGGCGCAGTTCAGTTGCCGTGGCGTCGCACAATCGGAAACAAAATCGTCTCCCTAATTGACAGCCCCGTAAGAACCATCAGGAGGCGGTCAATACCCATTCCGGTGCCCGTGGTCGGCGGCATCGCATATTCCATTGCGGACAAGAAGTCCTCGTCAAGGGCCATGGCCTCGTCGTCACCGGCAGCGGCGGCGCGCGCCTGAGCCTCGAATCGCTCACGCTGAATTACCGGGTCGGTGAGCTCGGAGTAGCCGGTCGCCAACTCGATACCGCGAACATAGAGATCCCATTTCTCTGTGACGCCCGCAATACTGCGGTGCTGCCGTGTCAGCGGCGTCGTCTCGACGGGGAAATCCTTCACGAAAGTCGGTGCCCATAAAGTGTCACCGACGGTGTGTTCCCACAGTTCCTCGACGAGTTTGCCGTGCCCGTATCCGCGATCGGGCGGAATCTCGACATCGAGACGCTGGGCAATGGCGAGCAAATGGTCGACCGGCGTATCGGGGGTGATTTCCTGCCCGAGCGCGGCAGACAGTGACGGGTACATCTGGATCGACGGCCAGACGCCGTCCAAGTCGTAGACCGAACCGTCGGGCAACGTCACCTGGCGGGTCCCAATCGCCTCATCGGCGACTTCCTGGATGAGTTCGCGGGTGATGGTGGCCGAATCGTCGTAGGTACCCCACGCCTGGTAGGTCTCGAGCATCGCGAACTCCGGCGAGTGGGTGGAGTCGGCGCCCTCGTTGCGGAACACCCGGTTGAGTTCGAATACCCTGTCCAATCCACCCACCACGCACCGCTTGAGGAACAGCTCCGGTGCGATTCGCAGGTACAGATCGGTGTCCAGCGCGTTGGAGTGCGTCGCGAAGGGCCGTGCCGCCGCGCCGCCGGCCAGGGTCTGCAGCATCGGCGTCTCGACCTCGAGGAACCCGCGACGTTCCAATCCGTTGCGGACGGCCCGCACCACCGCTATGCGCTGGCGGGCAATAGCGCGTGCCTGGGGGCGGACGATCAGATCGACGTAGCGCTGCCGGACTCGCGCTTCCTCGCTCATCTCCTTGTGTGCGACGGGCAGCGGGCGCAGCGCCTTGGCAGCCATCTGCCACGAGTCGGCCAGCACGGACAGCTCACCGCGCCGCGAGCTGATCACCTCGCCGCGCACGAACACGATGTCGCCCAGGTCGACGTCGGACTTCCAGGCGTCCAACTCCTCGGCGCCGACACCGGCCAGGCTGATCATGGCCTGAAGCTGGGTGCCGTCGCCTTCCTGCAGGGTGGCGAAACACAATTTCCCGGAGTTGCGCGAGAACACCACCCGGCCGGTGACGCCGACGATGTCACCGGTGACGGTGTCGGCCGGCAGGTCCGGATATGCGGCGCGGACCTGGGCCAGGGAGTGGGTGCGGGGGACCGAGACCGGGTAGGCCTCCCGGCCCGCATCGAGCAACTGCCGGCGCTTACCTTGGCGAATCCGGAACTGCTCGGGAGCATCATCGGAGTCGGGTTGGTCCGGGGCGACCGGCGGATCGGCTGTGCTCACGACGTGCCAGCGTAAAGGTCGGCCATCAGCGCGCCGACTTCAGGCGCGGCCGCTGGCCGTCGGAATTGCGCTCGAAGACGAGTCGCAGGCCGTCGAGAGTCAGATGCTTGTCGTAGTGGTCCACGGTCTGCAGATCCGGCAACAACATCGGCGCGGTGTGTCCGGTGGCCACCACCGCGACATCAGCGCCGCCGAAGCCGTCGATATCGCGCCTCACGCGCGATACCAATCCGTCGACCAGCCCGGCGAAACCGAACACCGCGCCGGACTGCATGCACTCGACGGTGTTCTTTCCGACCACCGAACGGGGCCGAGTCAACTCCACCCGCCGCAACGCCGCCGAGCGGGCCGCAGCCGCATCGGAGGAGACCTGAACACCCGGAGCGATCGCCCCGCCGAGGAATTCGCCCTTCGCCGACACCACGTCAACGCAGATCGACGATCCGAAATCCACCACAATCGCCGCGCTGGCGAATTTGGCGTACGCCGCCAGACAGTTCACGATGCGGTCAGCGCCCACCTCCTTGGGGTTGTCGACCAACAGCGGGATCCCCGTCCGCACACCGGGTTCGATGAGCACGGCGGGGATGGCGGGCCAGTACTGCTCGAGCATCACCCGAACCTCATGCAGCACGGATGGCACAGTCGACAGCCCTGTCACCCCGGTGAGCTGCTCGGAATCGTCACCGATCAGCCCTTCGATGGTCAGCGCGAGTTCGTCGGCGGTAACTTCCGACTCGGTGCGGATCCGCCAGTTCTGCACGACCTTCGCGTGATCGCCGGACCCCGAGATCAGGCCCACCACGGTGTGCGTGTTGCGAACATCGATTGCGAGCAGCATCAGTTCCTCCAACTCACATCACTGGACTCGCCGTCGGTGAAGCCCGGTTCCCCCTGCCCGCCCGGCAGATTGACGGCAATGTTGTCCAGAAGCCGGGTGCGGCCCAGGCGCCCGGCCACCAACAGCCGGGCCGGACCGGTGGCGGGGTCGGGCACCAGCCACGGGTCGCGCAACTCGAGATATTCGACGTCGATGGCCGGCACCTCATCGAGGACGGCGCGAGCCGCGTCCAATGCGGACGCCGGACCCGTTGAAGCCGCGTACTTTCCGGCCAGCAGTGCAGCGGATAACGCACCGGCCTGTTCGCGCTGTTCGGGATCGAGGTAGCGATTCCTCGACGACATCGCCAGGCCGTCGGCCTCTCGAACGGTGGGCACCCCGACGATCCGGACATCAATGTTCAGGTCTTCGATCATCTGCCGAATCAGCACCAGTTGCTGATAGTCCTTCTCGCCGAAGAAGGCGCGGTCGGGGGCGACGATCTGTAACAGCTTCGCGACCACCGTGAGCATGCCGGCGAAATGCGTTGGCCGGACTGCCCCTTCCAGTTCGGCGCCCAGCGGTCCGGGATGGATGGTGGTGCGCGGGCCATCCGGATACATCGACGACGCAGTCGGGGTGAAGACCACCTCCACACCCTCGCCTTCGAGCAGTTCGAGGTCGGCGTCGAGCGTGCGCGGGTAGGCGTCGAGATCCTCCCCGGCACCGAACTGCGTGGGATTGACGAAGATCGAGACCACCACCACCGCACCGGGAACCCGCTTCGCGGCGCGCACCAGAGCGAGGTGTCCGTCATGTAGGGCACCCATGGTGGGCACCAGCATCACGCGGCGGCCGGTATGGCGCAGGGCCTTACTCACCTCCGACACCGCCTTCGGAGTCGGGTACACGTTGAGTTGGCCGGCACTGAACTGAGGAGACTTGGTTGTCATCGCGGGTGCCCCTTCGGAGTCGACCAGTCGGCAAGCACAGCGAAGATCTCCTCGGGTGCGCGGGCGCGCTGGGCGGTCCGCAGTGAATCCGCGCAATACGCCTGGGCCAGTTGGCCGTTGACGCCGTCGAGTGCGGCCAGATGGGCGGCCACCGCGGCGGCGTCACCACGGGCCACCGGACCGGTCAGAGCCGCCTGCCCACGTTGGAGGGTGTTCTCCAG
>JAIOQK010000279.1 GCA_021413425.1 Mycobacterium sp. | reverse complement strand
CGTCCCAGGCGGCCATGTCGAACGCCGACTTCGCGTACGGATGACCTTTCAACGCCGCGCCGAGCACACGGTGCGCGGCGGCCGGCGTGGCGCCGAGCAGCGCGTCGGCCAGCAACGGTGCCGCGGCGAACGCTCCGTCGGCGAACGCGGGGTCGTAGGTGGTGCCGAGGGGCGACATCTCTCCCCATCCGACGACGCCGGAGTCGGTGCGCAGGCACACGACCAGGCTGTCGAAACCGACCTCGATCCTGCCGCCGGACATGATGTACGGCCCGTCGGCGAACGGTTGCACTTGACGGTGACAGGTGACGCGCTCGATCCGCACCGCGCCACGGTAGCCACTGGCGGCGGCCAGTAGCGTGGGCGCATGACGACGCTGCACTGGGCCGACAGCCGGCTGGAGATCCACCGCGTGGTGGTGGGGCCGTACGACAACAACGTGTTCGTGCTGCGCTGCCGCGAGACCGGCGACGCCGTGCTCATCGACGCCGCCAACGAACACGAGCAACTGCTGCAGCTGTGCCAGACCCTCGGGGTCCGCCGCGTGCTCGAGACCCACGGCCACTGGGACCACATCCAGGCCGTGCCCGCCCTCCGCGAAGCCGGCTACGAGGTGGCGGTCACCGCCGCCGACGCCCCGATGCTGAAGGACGTCGGGTACGACGTGTTCATCGACGACGCAGAGGTCATCGAAGTCGGCAACCTGCGCCTCACCGCCATCCACAACCCGGGTCACACACCGGGTTCGGTGAGCTTCCTGGTGCAAGACGCGCCGCTGCTGTTCACCGGCGACACGCTGTTCCCCGGCGGCCCGGGCAACACCAAGTTCGACGGCGGCAGCTTCGCCACCATCATCGACTCCATCGACAACAAGCTGTTCACGCTGCCCGCCACCACCATCGTCATGCCCGGCCACGGTGTGAGCACCACCGCGCGACCGCAACATCGTCGCCTCTGCGTGGGTGGAGGCGCCCGCCGAGCTGCTCGCGTTGGGCAGCGACCTGCCGCAGGCACCGGAGGCCGAGTACAAGCGACGCCTCGGCCGCTGGTTGTTGTGGCGCGCCGGGCCCGCCGTGGGCGACGCTCGCTACCTGGCGGTGGCAGCCGATGACGTCACGGTGCAACACGCATACCGGCTGCGCCCCGAGGCTGCTGGCAGCGACGGCGAACCCGTCAACGGCGAGGGCGCCGGTCCCAGCGGCGTCGTCCACCACCGCTTCCGCGCCTGGAAGGAAGACCTCCTCGGCCGCTGACCGAATCGAGGCACCATGACCTGAACTGCCCAACCCGCCCCGGCGCGGCCCGAAGGCGGTGACCGGCGGCGTTTCGGGCGCCGCACCGGAGAGTGCCACCTCCTTGGTTTGGTCCGGCGACAACTTTGGTGGTTCTCCTCGGGTTGGTGTGGGTGAGGAGATGAAGTAACGCGCACAGATGTCCTTCTAGGTTCGGGGTTGCGACACCAATCGAGCCTTGGAGGTACCTGTGCGCGTTACGACTGCATTCAATCGTCTTCTTCGGTTGCCCGGAACGAGAGTGACGGCGGTGCGCTGGTTGCCCGATGGTCTGGTGGTGTCTGTGCGCTCGACGCGGCGGGTCCGGGTGTGTCCGTGCGGGTCATCGACGCGTGTTTCGTATGACCGGGCGGTGCGCCGTTGGCGGCATCTGGATGCGTGCGGCACGCGGGTGTGGTTGGAAGCCGAGGTGTGCCGGATCGACTGTCGGTCGTGCGGTCGGGTGCGCACGGAGGTGGTGCCGTGGGCTCGGCCTGGCGGCCGGCACACGCTCGGCTTCGAGCGGCATGTGTTGTGGTGCGCGCGGCGGATGGACAAGTCCGCGGTCGCGCGCCTGATGAGGATCGCGTGGGAAACGGTCGACGCGATGATCGTGCGCGCTGCGGATGACCCAGCTCGGTTGGCCCGCTTGGATGGGCTGCGCCGCATCGGGGTCGATGAGATCAGTTACAAGCGCGGTCACCGCTATCTGACGATCGTGTGTGACCATGACACCGGGTCGGTGGTGTGGGCCCGTGAGGGCCGCGACGCTGCCGCGCTGGCCGAGTTCTACACCGCGCTCGGCCCGAAGCGTTGCAACCAGCTCAAGGCGGTGTCGATGGATCTCGGTGTCGCCTATCGGCAAGCCACGCGGGCAGCGGCACCGAACGCGAAGATCTGTGCCGACGCGTTCCACCTGCTCAAGCTGGCTTCCAAGACAGTGGACGTGGTCCGAGCGCGGACACTGAAGTCGACGCGTGATCCTCAACTGCGTTGGGCGCTGCTGAAACGCCCCGATCATCTCACCCCGATTCAACAGCAACTCCTCGAGCAGCTCGCCGCTGACGGCAACGACGCCTGGCGCGCCTGGACACACCGCGAAGACCTCAGAGCCGTCCTCAAAGCCCGACCCCGCCAAGCTCCACGAGCTGTCGACGCCTGGCTCGCGACAGCTGCGGCGAGCAGCGTGGTCCCGGTCCGCAACCTCGCCGGCCGGATGGCCAAGCACCGCCAGATGATCATCAACACGATCACCACCGGCATCTCCAACGGCCGCCTCGAAGGCACGAACTCCAAAATCCGGCTGCTCAACCACCGCGGCTACGGCCACCACCGACCCGAAGCCCTGATCGCGTTGATCATGCTCGCCTGCACCCCAGAGACAGCGCTGTGAACCCCCACCAACTACTCGACACCGCCACCAACGGCGACCCACTCGAGGCGCTCGCAGCGATCCGCACGCTCCAACACCAGCTCCGAGAGCAGCAACTCCACCACATCCTCACGCTGCGCCGCCACGGAGCCAGCTGGGACTTCATCGGCCGCACCCTGGGCATCACCCGCCAAGGCGCCGTCAAGCACTACGGGCACTGGGACCCACCCACACAAACGTGAGGAGAACCACCAAAGTTGTCGCCGGCCA
>JAIOQK010000044.1 GCA_021413425.1 Mycobacterium sp. | reverse complement strand
CGGGCGACCGCCGCGGCCAATTCGGGGGAGTCCGACGCTGCGATCTCCTGATAGCTGCCACCGGAGAGCCGCGTGACGGCCTCCCAGGCCGGCCGGTCCGGATCGCCACCGAAGCCGATTACGTTGATGACCACCGGCCGCTTCGGGTCGAGCGCGCCCCTGACGAAGTCGGTGAGACCTGCGGCATCGATGCTCTGATCGGTGTGCGGACCCTGGGTGATCAACAGCACCGAGTTGGGCTGTCCCGGGCGGTAGTTGGCCAGTGCATCGGCGTAGGCGGCGCGCAGCGTGGTGAAGGACAGCCCACCGCCGCTGGTCGGAGTCGTCGCCTCCAGCACGCCCGTCAGCGCCGCCACACGGGGCTGGGGCCCCACGGGGTCTGCTAGCGGACCTGTGGGCACCACCGAGCCGCTGTCGATCTTGTTGAAGGTCCATAGCCCGACGGCCGCACCCGGCGGCAATGCGTTGATCCGGTCGCGCAACGCGGTGGTGACGTTGGACAGCCGCGATCTGCCGCCGTCTTCGCCGGTGATTCCCTCGTTGAGCACAACCGTGGTGGTTGCGGTGGCGCCGGGGGCTACTGCGGCAGCCACCGCGGCGCGGGCGGCGTCATCGCCGACCGGCAACGCAGCGGCCAGCGGTTCGAAACTCACGACGTCGTTACCCTGAGGTGCGGCACCTTCGACACGGAAGCCGGACTTGGCCAACTCGGCCAACTGGTCGTCGCGGCCCATGAACCGGGCGAACTCGCTGGCTGCAGCGACCTGTTCCTCGCTCAGCCAAGGACCACTCAAGAGCACGGTGGGGTAGTCGGCGGTGGCCACCGGACCATCGGGGAACCAGGCCGCCACAGTGTTGCCGGCATCGGCGCGATCGGAGGTCCGCGCAAAGAGTTGCTGCTCGGTGAGCGCGACGGCGTGCACCGCGGCGGTTGCCGGGTCCGGGGTGGCGGTCAGCGCCGCCCACGCCTCGTCGGCGGTGGGGGCGGCCAACTCCGGCGCTGCGGCCAGCAGACCCCGGGCCGCCGCCAGTCCGGCGGTTGCCGCGGCCCCGGGCGGCGCGGACGCGGCCGCGACCGCCTCCACCGTCAGGTAGGTCGCATCGCCCGCACCGGTGGCGGGCAAGGCGAGCCGCAGCGAGCCCCAGCCTGGAAGATTTCTGCCATCCAGGGAGGTGGGATTGGTCTGCAGGTCGGGCAGCGCAGCCCAACCAACCTGTGCCAGAGCATCTTTGATCTCCGGGCGTATCGCCAAGACCACCGGGGAGGTGACCAGCGAGCGGGCATCACTGACGATCTGCTTGCCCGCGGCGGCCTGCAGCCGGGCCGCCGGTATGGAGCTGGCCGGAATCCACAACGCCGGGCGCTCACCGAGGTCAGCCGGCCAGGTTCCGCTCAATCCGGCCACCACAGCATCGGAATCAGCAGTCGTGACCACCACGTTGGCGCAGGTGTCACCCACCGGTGTGGCCTCGGCGTTGTACTGCCCGGCGAAGGTGGTGACGTTAGCGGCGATCGACGGATCGGCGACCACGGCGATGGTCGCGGTGCCCTGCAGGCACTGCTGCGCGGCATCGGTCGAGCGGCGCGCAAGGGCATCGCCGAAGAATCGCCACAGGATCACACCGCCGACGAGCACGACCACGGCGATAAGGGCGACGATCACCCCGACGCTGACTCCGCGGCGAGCTCCGTCAGCCCGGCGGCGCCGGCCGGTATCGGCCTCGCTCGCAGACTCGCCGGAACCGGGAGCGCTGTGCTTTCCCACGTGCCGATGCCTCTTTCCGTCTCCGGGCGCAGCAGCTCCGCGACCCGCGACGAGTCTAGGTCAAGCGCCCAGACTGGCCTTGTACTCGCGGCGGCGGCGATGCAGGATCGGCTCGGTGTAGCCGCTGGGCTGCGCGGCTCCCGCCAGAATGAGTTCCTGGGCGGCCTGAAACGCGATGCTGCCTTCGGGGTCCGGCGCCATCGGGCGGAAGTCCGGGTCGGCGGCGTTCTGTTCGTCGACCACTGCGGCCATCCGTCGCAAACTGGCTTTGACGTCGTCTTCGGTGATGACCCCGTGCCGTAGCCAGTTGGCCAGCAGCTGACTCGAGATCCGCAGGGTTGCGCGGTCCTCCATCAGCGCCACGTCATGAATGTCGGGCACCTTCGAGCAGCCCACGCCGGCGTCGATCCAGCGCACCACGTAACCCAGGATCGACTGGCAATTGTTGTCGACTTCCTCGTGGATCTCATCCGGCGACCAGGCCAGCTCCCTGGCCAGGGGGATGGTCAGCAACTGATCGAGAGTGGCGCGGCGCTTGCCGGCCAGTTCGCGTTGCACGCGGTAGACGTCGACGTAGTGATAGTGCATGGCATGCAGGGTGGCCGCGGTGGGCGAGGGCACCCACGCGGTGGTGGCGCCGGCACGCGGCTGACCGATCTTCTGCTCCACCATGTCGGCCATCAGGTCGGTCATCGCCCACATGCCTTTGCCGATCTGGGCGTGCCCGGAGAAGCCGGCGGCCAGTCCGACGTCGACGTTCTGGTCTTCGTAGGCCAGGATCCACGGCTGCGTCTTCATCGCGCCCTTGCGGATCATCGGGCCGGCCTCCATCGAGGTGTGGATCTCATCACCTGTGCGGTCGAGGAAGCCGGTATTGATGAACACCACCCGATCGGCGGCGGCCTTAACGCACGCTTTGAGGTTCAGCGTGGTACGCCGCTCCTCGTCCATGATGCCGATCTTGAGGGTTCCCTGCGGCAGTCCGAGGACATCTTCGACGCGGCTGAACAGCTCGCAGGTGAACGCCACCTCCTCGGGCCCGTGCATCTTAGGCTTGACGATGTACACCGACCCGGTGCGACTGTTCTGGCCCTGAAGTCCGTGCATGGCGATGAGCCCGGTGAACAGCGCGTCCTGGATGCCCTCGAAGACCTCGCTGCCCTCGGCCTCTCCTTCGCCGAAGACGATCGCGTCGTTGGTCATCAGATGACCCACGTTGCGGGCGAACAGCAGACTGCGTCCCGGCAGTGTCAGCTCTGAACCGTCCGGCGCTGTATAGGTGCGATCAGAGCTGAGGACGCGAGTGAAGCTGGTATCACCCTTTGTCACTTCCTCGGACAGGTCGCCTTTGTTGAGCCCCAGCCAGTTTCGGTAGCCGAGCACTTTGTCGTCGGCGTCGACGGCGGCCACCGAATCCTCGAAATCCATGATGGTGGTGATCGCAGATTCCAGGACCACGTCCGTGATGCCGGCGGGGTCGGTGGATCCGATGGGAGAGACCGGATCGATCTGGATCTCGATGTGCAGGCCGTGGTTGATCAACAGCACCGAGGTGGGAGCAGCCGGGTCGCCGTGGTAGCCGACGAACTGTGCGGGGTCAGCCAGGCCGGTGACATCGCCGTCGGCCAGCGCCACCTCCAGCTGGTCCTCCGAGACCATGAACCGGGTAACGGCGTTGTAGCTGCCCGAATTCAGTGGAACGGCATCGTCGAGAAAACGGCGCGCGTAGGCGATCACCTTGTCGCCGCGGACCTTGTTGTAGCCCTTGCCCTTGTCGGCACCATCGGACTCACTGATGACATCGGTGCCATAAAGGGCGTCATACAGCGAACCCCAGCGCGCGTTGGCGGCGTTGATAGCGAAGCGCGCATTGAGGATCGGCACCACCAGCTGCGGTCCGGCGGTCGAGGTGATCTCCGGGTCTACGCCGGAGGTGGTGATGGTGAAATCACCGGGCTCGGGGAGCAGATAACCGATGTCGGTCAGGAAGTTCTTGTACTCACCCGGGTCGATACCGCCGATGACCCGCTGGCGGTGCCACTTGTCGATCGCGGCCTGCAACTCGTCGCGGCGCGCCAGCAGTTCGGCATTGCGCGGTGAGAGGTCGCAGACCACCTTGTCGACGCCGGACCAGAAGCTGTCCGGGTCCAGTCCGGTTCCCGGCAAAGCCTCATCGGTGATGAAGTCGTACAGCCCGCGGGCCACCCGCAGATTGCCCACCGTCACCCGATCGGTTCCGGAGTCAGCCATCGTGTCCCTCCTAATCTCAGGTGATCCTATCCACGCGCCGGTCGGCGCCCATTAGGCCGCGGTGCCTGTTTCACGGACGAGCAGTTCCTCGCAACGAGCCAGCAGCGCGGCGCGCAACGGCGCGGCGCGCCGCGCAATCTCGCCCTGGCGACGTGCGTAGTCGGCACGGCCGACGGGTTCTTCCACGGTGATCGGCTCAAACCCGTACCCGGACAGGTCATACGGGCTGGCCCGCATGTCGAGTTCGCGGGCATCGGCTGCCACCTCGAGGCAATCCATCAGCAAATCCGAGTCAACCAGCGGAACCAGTTTCGCGCACCACTTGTAGAGGTCCATGTTGGCGTGCAGACAGCCGGGTTGCTCCCAGTCGCGCTGGGTGGACCGCGTGGGTTGGATCGCGTTGCGCGACACCGCCGCGGGTGTGAAGAACCGGTGGGCGTCGAAGTGGCTGCACCGTAGCGGCATGGACTCGACCACGGTGTCGGTGCCGCGGACGCCGAGTCGAAGCGGCACACCACCGTGACGAACGGTATCGGCGCGGTACACCATCGCCCACTCGTGCATTCCGAAGCAGCCGAGCAGTGGCGGACGGGCGGCGGTGGCACCCAGCAGGTCGGCCACAAACCGCACCGTCGTCTTCCGGGCTCGTAGGTGCGCGACGGCGACGGTCACCCCGTGCGCCGTGGCCGCGTAGCCGCAGCGGCGCAGATAGGGCTGGGCCGCTGCCCCGTTCAGTGCGACTCCATAGCCTGGGTGCCACACCCGCAGGTGACGCGGCCTCAGGTTGTAATAGGTGAACAGGAAGTCCCACACCGGGTGCGTCTCACCGCGGCGGACCCGGTCCCGGTGCGCGGCGGTGAACTCATCCACCCGGGCACGGTGCGTCCGCTCCAGAGCCTGCCATCGGAGCGGTTCCAAAGATGTCAGGGGCACCGCATCAACCACGATGGGTGCCGTCGCGAACGGTGCCCACCAGGTCCTCGACGAGATCCTCCAGTGTCACCATCGCGCACACCGCCCCGCCGGCGTCGGTCACCAGTGCCAGGTGACTGTTGTCCTGCCGGAGCCTGGAGAGAGCATCAGGTAACGCCGCGGTCGCCGGTACGCGGGGCAGGTAGCGCACCACTGCCGCACTGACCACGGCCTCGGGGTGGTCGACGAGATCGAGAATGTCCTTGATGTGGACGAAGCCCAGATAGTGGCCGTCGGTGTCGACGACCGGGAATCGGGAGTAGCCGGTTGTGGTCAGCGCCGCCTCGATGGACGCCACCGTGGGCCCGGTCCCGGGCGCCGCCACCGGTACGGAGCGGATATCGGAAAGCGGGATCGCGACGTCGTTCACGATACGGTTGCGGATCTGCAGTGCCCGCGACAGCCTCGTGTGCTCCTCGGGATCCAGTAGGCCCTCGGATCGGGACTCGGCGATCATCTCGGCCAATTCGACGATCGACACGGTGTTCTCGAGTTCGGTCTTGGGCTCCACCCCGATCGCACGCACCACCGTGCGAGCGCACCAGTCGTAGATGGCGATGATGGGCCGAGTGGCTTTGACCCACAACAGATATGGCGGCACCAGAAGCATCGCCGCTTTTTCCGGGCCGGCCAAAGCGATGTTCTTGGGAACCATCTCGCCGAGAAGAACGTGTAGGAACACCACGATGGTGATCGCGACGATGAACGAGACGGTATGCAGCACCGCCGGCGGCACGCCGAAAAGTCCGAAGAGCGGTTCGAGCAGGTGCGCCACCGCCGGCTCACCCACCCGTCCCAGCGCGATCGAACCGACTGTGATGCCCAACTGCGCACCGGCAAGCATGACCGCGAGATCCTCACCGGCGCGTATCACGGCCACCGCGCTTCTCTTACCGCTCTCGGCGAGCGCCTCGAGGCGGTCCCGCCGGGCCGATATCAACGCGAACTCCGCAGCGACGAAGAACGCGTTCGCGGCGATCAGCAGCACAGTGAGCACGATGCCGAAGATGTCACCCATCAGGCGCGCTCCCCGCTGTTGCCGGCCTCGGCGTCATCCGTCTCGGTGAGCCGCACCATGTCGAGCAGGTCGATGCGCCGGCCGTCCATCCGGGCCACGGTGGCCCGCCAGCGGGGCTGGCCGTCCGGCGGGGCATCGGCGTCGAACCCGGTGAGCTCCACCGACTCACCGTCGTCGGGAATGTGACCCAGCACGTGGAGAACCAGGCCGCCGATGGTCTCGTAGTCGCCTTCGGGTGCGCGGAAACCGATCTCGTCGGCCACCTCGTCCACGCGCAACAGTCCCGAGACGCGGTGCCCGCCGCTGATGCTCACCACGTCCGGGGTCGACGCGTCGTGCTCGTCGCGGATGTCGCCGACGATCTCCTCGATGAGATCCTCGACCGTCACCATGCCCGCGATGCCGCCGTACTCGTCGGCCACCAGTGCGGTCTGCAGCCCCGAGCCACGGATCTGCTCCATCAGTGAGTCGCCGTCGAGAGTGGACGGCACGACCGGGACGGGTAGGGCCAGCCGCTCCAGCCGGGTCCGGAAGCGCTCAGCGTGCGGAATCTCGAAGACCTGCTTGAGGTGTACCACGCCGAGAGTCTCGTCGAGATCGCCGCGGATGACCGGGAACCGGGAATGTCCGGTTTCGCGCACCTTGGCCAGCAGGTCCCCGACGGTGTCGTCGGCGGCCAGGGATTCGATCTTGGACCGGGGGGTCATGAACTCCTCGGCGCTGCGGGCGCCGAACTGCAGGGAGCGGTCCACCAGTTCCGCGGTGGGCTGGTCGAGTGATCCCTGCTGGGCCGAGTTACGCACCAGCGAGACCAGTTCCTGCGGGGAGCGAGCCGAGCTGAGTTCATCGGCTGGCTCGATGCCTAAGCGGCGCAGCACCCGGTTCGCCACACCGTTGGTGACCCGGATCAGCGGGGTGACCGCCGCGGAGAACAGCACCTGCGGTCCGGCGACGACCCGGGCCGTCGGAAGCGGGACGGCGATTGCGAGGTACTGGGCGACCAGTTCGCCGAACACCATCGACACCGAGGTGGCGATGAGCAGGGACACGACGATCGCGGTGCCGTCGACCCAGCGCTGCGGCAGGCCCGCACCGTCCAACAGTGGTGCGAGTAGTCGCGCGATCACCGGTTCGGACAGGTAACCGGTGATCAGGGTGGTGATCGAGATGCCGACCTGTGCGCCGGACAGCTGGAACGAGAGCGTGCGGTGGGCGCGTTGCACCATCTTGTCGCGAGCCCCGCCGGTGCGGGCGTTGGCATCGACGGTGCTGCGCTCCAGCGCGGTCAGCGAGAACTCCGCCGCGACGAAGACCGCGGTGCCCAATGTGAGCAGGACGAAACCGAGCAGGCTGCCCACGATGGCGAATGTGCTCACGGGGTCTGCCTCAAGCCGGGCGCGGTGCCCGGCCGAATAGAGCAGGGCTCGCCGTCGGATTCACTGTTCGCAGGCACAATCCGCCTATGTTAACCGTCCCGCACGCGCGGGATGCGCTCACCAGCCTGTCGGCAGCGGATGGCCTTCGGCGAAGCCCGACGCCGACTGAACCCCGACCACGGCCAGTTCATGCAGTTCGGTCAGCGTGGTCGCGCCCACGTAGGTACAGGTGCTGCGAACCCCGGAGGTGATGTGGTCGAGCAGGTCCTCCACGCCGCCGCGATCGGGGTCCAGTGCCATTCTGGACGTGGAGATCCCCTCCTCGAAGAGGGCCTTACGGGCCCGATCGAAGGAGGTGTCACCGGCAGTGCGGGCGGCGACCGCGCGCTTGGAGGCCATCCCGTAGCTCTCCTTGTAGGGCCGTCCCTCGCGGTCGAACAACAGGTCGCCGGGGGACTCGTAGGTCCCAGCGAACCATGAGCCGATCATCACGTTCGACGCTCCGGCGACCAGGGCCAGGGCGACATCGCGCGGGTGTCGCACACCGCCGTCGGCCCACACATGACCGCCGAGTTCCGCGGCGGCCGCCGCACAGTCGACGACTGCAGAGAACTGCGGCCGGCCCACACCGGTCATCATCCGGGTGGTGCACATGGCCCCGGGGCCTACGCCGACCTTGACGATCGACGCCCCTGCCGCCAGCAACTCGCGGGTGCCTTCCGCCGACACCACGTTGCCGGCCGCAAGTGGGACGCCCAGATTCAGCGCGGAGACACACTTGAGGGCATCGAGCATCTTCATCTGGTGACCGTGCGCGGTATCCACCACCAGCACGTCGACACCGGCCTCCACCAGCGCCGCGGACTTCGCGGCGACATCCCCGTTGATCCCGACGGCGGCCGCGATCCGTAACCGCCCGGCTGCGTCGACCGCGGGGGAGTAGATGCCCGCCCGCACCGCGCCCAGGCGGGTCAGCACCCCGCCCAGCGAGCCGTCCGGCGCTGTGAGCACCGCGATGTCGATCGGCGCCCGCTCCAACAGTTCGAATATCTGACGCGGGTCGGTGTGCAGGGGCGCGGTCACGAAGTCCGCCAGTGCGACGTCACGGACCCGGGCGAAACGATCCACGCCGGTGGTGTTCGACACGATCACCAGACCGACAGGCCGGCCGTCCTCGACGACGACCGCCGCACGATGCGCGCGTTTTCCGATCAGCGCGACGGCGTCGGACACCGAGTCGTCGGCGGTGAGGATGACGGGGGTGTCAGCCACCTGATCACGGCTCTTGACGAAGTCGACGGTCTGCCGGACGGCCTCGAGGGGGAGGTCCTGGGGAAGCACCACGATGCCGCCGCGCCGTGCGACGGTCTCGGCCATCCGCCGGCCGGCGACCGCAGTCATATTCGCCACCACGATCGGAATGGTGGTGCCGGTGCCGTCCGCGGTCGACAGGTCGACATCGAACCGGGAGGTGACATCGGAGCGGTTCGGGACCACGAAGACGTCGTCGTAGGTCAGGTCGTGGTCTGGCCGCTGGCCATCCAGAAAGCGCACGGGGGTCCTCAGACCTCGATCTCTGTTCGATCGCCGCTCCACTGGGTGTGGAACCGGGCGCTCGGGTCGGCGTCGATCCGGCCGTAGGTATGCGCGCCGAAGAAGTCCCGCTGCCCCTGAATGAGCGCGGCGGGAAGCCGCCCGGTACGCAGCGCGTCGTAGTAGGACAGCGCGGAGGCGAATCCGGGGATGGGAATGCCCAACTCGGTGGCGGTCACCACCACCCGGCGCCAGCCCTCCACGCCGGCCTCGATGGCCTTGCGAAAGTACGGTGCGGCGATCAGGGTCGGAAGCTGCGGATCGGCGTCGAACGCCTCTTTGATGCGATTGAGGAACTTCGCCCGGATGATGCAGCCGCCCCTCCAGATAGTGGCCAGATCGCCGGGTTTGACATCCCAGCCGTACTCCTGCGAGCCGGCCTGGATCTGGTTGAAGCCCTGCGCGTAGGCGATGATCTTCGACGCATAGAGCGCGTTGCGGACATCGGTGACGAATTGCTTCGCGTCGCCGGGCTTTCGGGCGGAAGTCCCGGATGCCATCCCGGCTACCGCTCGGCGCTGGGGTACCGAGCCGGACAAAGCGCGGGCGAACACCGCCTCGGCGATGCCGGTCACCGGGACACCGAGGTCGAGCGCTGACTTGACGGTCCAGCGGCCGGTGCCCTTCTGCTCGGCCTCATCGACGATGACATCGACCAGCGGCTGGGACGTCTTGGCGTCGATCTGGCGCAACACCTCGGCGGTGATCTCCACCAGGAAGCTGTCAAGGTCACCGGAGTTCCACTCGGTGAACACATCGGCGATCTCCCGTGCGGTCAGGCCGAGGGCATCCCGCAGCAGTTGGTAGGCCTCACCGATGAGCTGCATGTCGGAGTACTCGATGCCGTTGTGCACCATCTTCACGAAGTGTCCGGCGCCGTCGGGCCCGATGTGGGCGCAGCAGGGAACGCCGTCGACGTGGGCGGAAATCTCCTCCAGCAGTGGCCCCAGCGAGGTGTAGGACTCCTTCGGCCCGCCGGGCATGATCGAGGGGCCGTTGAGCGCACCCTCCTCGCCGCCGGAGATCCCGGCGCCGACGAAATGCAGGCCCCGCTCGGCGAGAGCCTTCTCCCGGCGGATGGTGTCGGTGTAAAGCGCATTGCCGCCGTCGATGATGATGTCGCCAGGTTCCATGGCGTCGGCGAGTTCAGTGATCACGGCATCGGTGGCCTCACCGGCCTTCACCATGATCAGCACCCGGCGCGGACGCTGCAGGGCATCGAGGAATTCACCGATGGTCTCCGACCGCACGAAGTCTCCGTCGGAGCCGTGCTCGGCGAGCAGCGCGTCGGTCTTGGCGACCGAGCGGTTGTGCAGGGCCACGGTGTACCCGTGCCGGGCGAAGTTCCGCGCGATGTTGGAACCCATCACAGCCAGACCGGTGACACCGATCTGAGCCCTGGCTTTTCCGGATGTCATATAACGCCTTTCGATTGCAGCACAGCGGAATTCACGCCTGGAAAAGTTGACGCAGCTCGGTCAGCCACGGCACGGCGACCGCAATGGTGGGCAGCACCAGGATGGCCGCCGCGCCGAAGTAGGCCGCCAGCCCGAGTAGCCGGCTGTTGGACCGGCCGGAGAGCCGCTGCACCCGGATCACCGTGGTGGGACCCCCGGCGGCCAGCGCCCCGGCGGGGGTGGGAGCCGCCGCGCAGGCCACCAGCGCACGAGCCAACGGGCGCGGACCGGCGACTCGTACCGCAGAATCATCGGCGAGCAACTCGACCAGCAACTTGACCGCCGAGAGCGCGCTGCCGCTGCGGACGAACTTGGGAAAAGCGGTATGGGCCGCAATGAATGCCTCGAGCACCAGGTCGTGGCGGGCACGAAGGTGCGCGCGTTCGTGGTGCAGGATCGCCGCGATCTCCGGGGTGGTCAACTCCTTGAGCGCACCCTCGCTGACAACCACCCGGCTGCGCCTGCCGGGCAGACAGTAGGCCATCGGCTCGGGTACGCCGAGTACCCGGACGTCGTCGTGCCGGCAGGCCCCCACGAGGTCGACCACCATCCGGTGGTGGGCTCGGCGCCGCCGCGTACCGATGGCCACGGCCACGACCGCCACCACCAGACGAGCACCGACCAGCAGGGTCCCCGCGAAAACGGTGATGCCGGCGAGCCATAGCGGCCAGCCCAGTGCGGAGACGCCGGGCGTGAGCAGCAGCGCGACGATGGATAGTCCGACGCTGAACGCCGACAGCACGGCAGCGAGTGCCACGGCCTGCCACAGCACCACCGCGGCACGCGGTGCGCGGAGCGGCCACGACGCTCTTGCCAGCAGCGCCGGTACGGGACCGGTCAGCGCGAGGGTGAGGACGGCGAATGCCAGGGCGGACACGCCTGACAGTCTTACTCAGTCGGGGGTGGGACCGCCAGCCGATCAGCTGGAACGGTCTCTGGCGTCCAACTCGGCCAGCGCGCGACGAAGGGCGTCGGTCTCGTCGGCGCCCACCCGCTCGACGAAGTGCATCAGCGCGGCCTGCCGCCCGCCGGGACCGGCGGCCTCATCAAGGGCGTCGACCATCAATCCGGCGACCAGCTCGTCGCGGCCGTTCACGGGTGCGTACCGGTGGGCGCGGTCGTCGCGGATCTGGGCCACCAGACCCTTGCGGGCCAACCGCTGCAACACGGTCATCACGGTGGTGTACGCCAGTTCGCGCCGGGTGCACAGCGCATCGTGAACCTGCCGCACGGTCTGCGGCCCACCGGTGTCCCACAAGTGGTCCATCACGGCCCGCTCGAGGTCACCGAGCCGGTTTACCCTCGCCATACTCCGCCCATCTGTCCAATCAGACGATACTCCCGTTTACTACCGCGCGTCGTACCCGCGGCGTTTCAACCACCGAGAGCCGCTCAGACCCCAGCCCCGGGACGCCTCGATCGGCCGTGTACACCTGTAAGGCGTGCAACCCAGTGACCTGCCGCCTGCGCCCTTCGACAATGAGATCGGGCTGCGCTACACCGAATTGTCCGCCGACGGTGTCGCCGCGCAGCTGACCGTCACCGGAGCCCTGCATCAGCCGATGGGCATCGTGCACGGCGGGGTGTGGTGCGCGATGGTCGAATCGATGGCCAGTGTGTCGGCCTTCCTGTGGCTGTCGGCCAACGGCGGCGGCAATGTGGTCGGCGTGAACAACAGCACCGACTTCCTGCGCGCGATCACCGAGGGCACCGCCTACGGACGCTCCGAGCCGATCCACCGCGGCCGGCTCCAACAGCTGTGGCTGGTCACCATCCTCGATGAGACGCAGCGGCTGATCGCCCGCGGCCAGGTCCGGCTACAGAACCTGGCCGAGCGCTCCTGACCGCGCCACTAGGGGCGTCCGGCCAGCCGCAGAACCAGCCGCGCGCCGCCGAGTGGACTGGTTTCCAAAGCTGCTGTGCCGCGGTGTAATTCGGCTTGCTGGGCAACCAGAGCCAGGCCGAGCCCGGAACCGGATCGCGATGCCGTGGAGCCACGGGCGAACCGTTCGAAGACATCGGCCCGTTCGTGCTCAGGCACCCCGCTGCCGTTATCGTCGACAGTGACCAGAACGCCGTCGGCCGCACTGGCCACAGCCAGCCGGATCTCGGTGGCGCCGCCGTGTTTGACCGCATTGGCGATGGCGTTATCGACCACCAGGCGCAGTCCGACCGGCAGTCCCACCATCAGCACCGCCGGCGAGGGCACCAGCGACACCGCAAGCTCGGGATAGGTGCGTTCGGCGTCGTGGGCGGCGCGGTCGAGCAGTTCGGTCATATCGAACGGCACGAAATCGTCGGCGGTGGTCAGCTCGCCCTGGGCCAGGCGCTCCAGCGCCGTCAGCGTCGCCTCGATGCGGCTCTGCGTGCGCACGGTATCGCCGATGACTTCCTTGCGCTGCTCGTCGCCCAGTTCGAGGGTGGACAGCACCTCGAGGTTGGTCCGCATCGCGGTCAGCGGGGTGCGCAGCTCATGGGAGGCCACGGCGGCGAAATCGCGGGCGGCCTCCAGCGCCGCCTTGGTGCGGGCCTGTTCATCCCCGATGCGCGCGAGCATGCCCTCGACCGCCTCGCCGATCTCGACCGCCTCGCTCACGCCGCGGACCTGGACCTCCTCCGGCTTGGACTGGGCGTTGATTGCGCGGGCCTGCTGGGCGAGAAGGCGAAACGGGTCGATCATGATCAGCGCGAAGAACCAGCCGACCAGCACGGTGCCGATGATGACCCCGCCGCAGATCAGCAGGACCCGCCAGTGCAGTTCGGCAATCCGGCGCTGGGTCTCGGCCAGCGGCGCACCCAGCGCGATCGACGCTCCGCCCACGGTGAACGTCCGCACCCGGTACTCGACCCCGCCGATCGTGGTGTTGGCGTAGCCGTCGGCCAGTTCGGGCAACACCACGCCGCTGGGTACCGACATCTCCAACGCGCCGACCCGGACGGTGCGAATCAGATTGCCGTCCGGGCTCGGGGACGCCGGGCCCGGGGGACTCGACAGCAGGGTGCTGAAATCGCCGAGGCTGCTCACCGAGTCCAGCCGGCGGTCGAGTTGACTGTATTGGTCATTGGTGACGCCCACCCAGACCCACGTGCCGAGGGTGAGAACCAGCACCACCACCGCGAAGGCGGCCACGATCACGATCGTGCGCAGCGACAGCATCCGGATCGGCAACCGCTGCAGCACCCGGTAGACCAACTCGTTGGGTTTCACCGTCCCAGCCGTCCGGCGCGCATCACAGTCGAGGGGCCATGACCGCTGCGGCCGGACTGGGCGCAAATCGCGGTGCGATGGCCATCAGATCCCCTCGTGTGCCGCTGGCGGTCGACTCCCATGCTAGCGGTCAGGCCGTGGCTTTCTCGGTGTCCTCGACGGTGGCCGCGATCTCCTCGAGTTGTTCGATCCGGGTGCGCGCGTAGGCCTGCTGCTCGGTGATAGTCAGCTGTCCGCGCTGGCTGCCGATGAAGGTCCCGACCCACGACAGGAGCGTGGTCAGCCTGGCACGGAAGCCCACCAGGTAGATGAGGTGCAGGAACAACCAGGCCAGCCAGGCGATGAAACCGCCGAACTCCAGCGGACCCACCTGGGCGACCGCCGAGAAGCGCGACACGGTGGCCATCGATCCTTTGTCGAAGTACTGGAACGGCGGACGGGCCGTCGGATCGGCTCCACGCAGTTCGGCCTTGATCAGCTTGGCGGCGTACCGGGCGCCCTGGATCGCACCCTGAGCCTGGCCGGGGACGCCGTCGATAGCGGCCATGTCGCCGACGATGAAGACGTTGGGGTGGCCGGGCACAGTCAGGTCGGGAAGCACCTTCACCCGGCCGGAGCGGTCGGTCTCGGCGCCGGACTGCTCGGCGATGATCGAGCCGAGCGGACTGGCCGACACACCGGCGGACCAGACCTTCGTCGCGCACTCGATTCGCTCGACGTTGCCGTCGGAGCGTTTGACGGTGATGCCGTTGCGGTCCACGTCGGTCACCATGGCTTCCAACTGGATCTCCACGCCGAGTTTCTCAAGGCGGGCCGCGGCCTTGCGGCCGAGTTTCTCGCCCATCGGCGGCAGCACGGCAGGCGCCGCGTCGAGCAGGATCACCCGGGCCCTGGTCGAGTCGATATGCCGGAACGCTCCCTTGAGAGTGTGGTCGGCGAGTTCGGCGATCTGGCCGGCCATCTCCACACCTGTCGGCCCGGCGCCGACGACCACGAAAGTCAGCAGCTTCTCCCGGCGTTCCGGGTCACTGGACCGCTCCGCCTGTTCGAAGGCGCCCAGGATTCGGCCGCGCAACTCCAGGGCGTCGTCGATGGTCTTCATCCCGGGCGCCCACTCGGCGAAGTGGTCATTGCCGAAGTAGGACTGACCCGCGCCCGCGGCGACGATGAGGCTGTCGTACGGGGTGCGGTAGGAGTGGCCGAGCAGCAGCGAATCCACCGTCTTATTCCTCAGGTCGACTCCGGTGACCTCGCCGAGCAGAACCTGGCAGTTCTTCTGGTTACGCAGGATCACCCGCGTAGGCGGGGCGATCTCTCCCTCGGAGATGATCCCGGTGGCCACCTGGTAAAGCATTGGCTGGAACAGGTGGTGGGTGGTCTTGGCGATCAGCTTGATGTCGACATCGGCCCGCTTGAGTTTCTGGGCGGCATTGAGACCGCCGAAACCGGAACCGATGATGACGACCCTGTGCTTGTCTGACGGAGTCGCGCCGGGGTGTGTCATCTTCACTCCTCGTGTGTTCTACCGCAGGGCTATCTGGTCCGTCGCTATCTGATACATCTCAGGGCCCTATAGCCGTTTCTACGGTAGCTGTCCCGGGGCTGTGTGTCGCCGCGCGGGGTCAACCCACGACGGGCCGCAGTGCCTCGCCCACGGCGGCGATGGAGCCCGGGATGTAACCGGGCAGATTCACGATCACACCGTCGATGCCGGCGTCGACCACGTTGGCTGCCACCGCCTCGGCGATCCGGTCCGGGCTGCCGACGACCATCCGGCCCCGCATGGCGTCGGGCACCATCGCATCGGTGAACTTTGGGTCGGGCACGGCGGTGAGCAGCATGCTGGTCTCCAGCGTGGCGGGATCGCGGTCGACCTCCTCGCACCGGCGGGCCAGCGCGGCGACCTTTCCCGGCAACTCCTCGAATGCGGCGATGATGTTGAGGTGGTCGAAGTGGCGGGCTGCCAATCCGAATGTCTTTTTCTCCCCGCTGCCACCGATCATCAACGGGATGTGGTCGCGAAAACGCGGCTCGGCCATCGCCTGCTCGGTGCGGTAGTACTCACCGGAGAAGCTGACCCGCTCGCCGGCGATCATCGGCAGCAGGATCGCCAGTGCCTCATCGAGTTTGGCGAACCGTTCGGTGAACGTGCCGAACTCATAGCCGAGTTGGGTGTGCTCCAGTTCGAACCACCCGGTCCCGATACCGAGCACCGCCCTGCCCTGACTGATCACGTCGAGGGTGGTGATGATCTTGGCCAGCAGCGTGGGGTTGCGGTAGGTATTGCCGGTGACAAGGGTGCCCAGCAGGACATTCTCGGTGGCGGTGGCCAGGGCGCCCAGCGCGGTGTACGCCTCCAGCATCGGCTGGCCCGGATCCCCGAGCATGGGCAATTGATAGAAGTGATCCATCACGAACACTGCGTCGAATCCGGCTTCCTGTGCTTCGCGCGCCTGGGCGATCACGGTGGGGAACAACTCTGCGACAGATGTGCCGTAGGAGAAGTTCGGAATCTGCAGCGCCAGTCTGATCGTCACCCCGCCGACACTAACGCCTCATGACAGGACCCTAGGCTCAGTCGCTATGCGGTCGAGCACCACGGTGGGCCCGGTGACGGCGTCCCTGCCGCGCTGGGTATATCTGCCTGCCGCCGCCGCCGCGGTCTTCGTCGTTCTGCCCCTGGGAGCGATGGCGGCCGAAGTGGACTGGTCGCGGTTCGGATCCCTGATCACCAGCCCGGCGTCGATCTCGGCCCTGCTGCTGAGTCTGCGCACCGCGGCCCTGAGCACACTGCTGTGCGTGGTGTTCGGAACGCCGCTGGCACTGGTTCTGGCGCGCCGCCGCGGTCGGCGGTTCAGGGCGCTGCGCGCGCTCATCCTGCTGCCGTTGGTGCTCCCGCCGGTCGTCGGGGGGCTGGCACTGCTCTATGCGTTCGGCAGGTTGGGACTGGCGGGGCAGTATCTGGAGGCCGCCGGCATCCGGATCGCCTTCACCACCACCGCGGTGGTGCTGGCTCAGACCTTCGTGTCGCTGCCGTTTCTGGTGATCGCCCTCGAGGGCGCTGCCCGCACCGCCGGGGCCGGTTACGACGCCGTGGCCGCCACGCTGGGAGCCAGACCGTCCACGGTGTGGTGGACGGTGACGCTGCCACTCATCGGACCCGGCCTGGTCTCCGGGGCGGTACTGGCCTTCGCCCGGGCGCTGGGCGAGTTCGGGGCGACCCTGACCTTCGCCGGCTCCCGTCAGGGCGTCACCCGCACCCTGCCATTGGAGATCTACCTGCAACGGGAGGCCGACCCGCAGGCCGCGCTGGCGCTGTCGATGCTGCTGATCGGAGTCGCCGTGATCGTGGTGCTCGGGCTGGGATCGCGCAGGTTGGCCGGGTGGACCGCCGGTGGGTGAGCTGACGGTCTCGGCCCGGATCGGCCCGGGCCGCCTCGCCGCCTCGGCCCGGGTCGGCCCGGGCCGCCTCGATGTCGCCTTCACCGTGGCAGCCGGTGAGGTGCTTGCCGTGGTGGGCCCCAACGGCGCCGGCAAATCCACCGCGGCAGCTGTGGTCGCGGGACTGCGCAATGCCGACGAGGCGGTGGTGCGGGTCGGGGACCGGACACTCACCGACACCTCGCGGCAGATCAACGTGGCGGTCTGCGACCGCCGGGTGGGGCTGCTGGCACAGGACCCGATGCTTTTTCCGCATATGAGCGTCCTGGGCAACGTCAGCTTCGCCGCCCGCCGCCCCGCGGGCCGGCGCGTGGCCAGGACCACGGCGTGGGAGTGGCTCGACCGGGTCGGCGCCGCCGATCTGGCCACCCGCAAGCCGGCCGAACTGTCCGGCGGTGAGGCGCAGCGGGTGGCGCTGGCCCGGGCGTTGGCCGCCGAGCCGGACGTGCTGGTGCTCGACGAGCCGCTGACGGGCCTGGACGTGGCCGGCGCGGCGGCGGTTCGGGCGGCGCTGCGCGACGTACTCGCCGCGCACACCCGGCCGACCCTGCTGATCACCCACGATCTTCCCGACGTGCTGGCGCTGGCCGACCGGGTGCTGGTGATGCAGGACGGTGCCGTCGCCGAGACCGGGCGGGTGACTGAGGTGCTCAGCGCCCCGCGCAGCCGCTTCGGCGCACGCTTCGCCGGCCTCAATATGGCACGTGGAGTACTCGGCGGACCGGCCGTCGTACACACAACCGATGGGCAGGACTGGCACGGTGTGGCCGCCGAGCCGCTGACCGTGGGCCAGGATGCGGTGGCGGTGTTCTCCCCGGCTGCGGTGGCGGTGCATCGGCGACCGCCCCAGGGCAGCCCGCGCAATGTGGTGTGCGGACACGTCGCCGCGCTCGAGGCGACTGGAACGGCGATCCGGGTCCGGCTCGCCGAGCATCCGGACGCGTCACCGCCCCTGGCCGCCGACATCACCGCCGAGGCATTGGCCGAGTTGCGGCTCGGTCCCGGTGAGCAGGTGTGGTTCTCGGTGAAGACGCAGGCCGTGACGCTGTATCCAGGGGGCCGGGCCCGCACATGACGCTGCTCCGCCGGGGTCCGACACAGCAGACCACGACACTTGCGTCACGGCCGTAACACGGTAGGTTCGTCGCCATGACTGAGCCGGACCCGACCCCCCGACGTGCGGGACTGCTGAGGGCGCTTGCCGTGACCGCGGTGGCCGGTGCCAGCGTCGTCACGATCGCGCTGCCGCACACCGCGCTGGCCGAACCGGTGCCGCCGACGACCACAGCAGCACCGGCCCCGCCGCCGCCCCCGGCTGACCCGAACGCGCCCGCTGCACCGGGCGTGCCCCCGGCCCCCGCGGACCCGAATGCGCCGCTGCCGCCGCCGGCCGCCGCGGTCGACCCCCTCGCGCCGCCGCCTCCGGCTGCCCCGGTCGACCCGCTCGCGCCGCTGCCTCCGCCGGCCGCTCCGGTCGACCCCCTCGCGCCCCCGCCTCCGGCTGCTCCGGTCGACCCCCTCGCACCCCCGCCGGTGGCTCCGGCAGATCCCAATGCACCGGCTCCCGCCCCCGAGGTGGAATTGGGCCGGGTCACCAACGCCGCCGGCGGATTCAGCTACCTGGTGCCCGCCGGGTGGGAGGTGGCCGATGCCTCCCGGCTTAGCTACGGCCAGGCGCTGCTGCTCAAGCAGACCGGCCCCGCACCCCTGCCCGGCGTGGCTGCCCCGACCGCGAGCGACACCAGCATCCTGATCGGCCGGCTGGATCTGAAGCTGTTCGCCGGGGCCGAGTCCGACAACAGCAAGGCCGCAGTTCGGCTGGCGTCGGATATGGGCGAGTTCTTCATGCCGTTCCCGGGAACCCGGATCAACCAGGCGACCGCGCCGATCCAGGCTGGGGATATGCCTGGTTCTGCCGCGTCCTACGACGTGAAGTTCACCGACACCGCCAAGCCCAACGGCCAGATCTGGGCCGGGGTGGTCGGTTCGGCAGGAACACAGCGCAACCAGCCCGGTAACCGGTGGTTCGTGGTGTGGCTGGGAACGGGCAAAGATCCGATCGACACCGAGGCGGCCAAGGTACTGGCCTCATCGATTCGTCCTTACACACCGCCGCCACCTCCGGCAGCGCCGGTGCCGGACCCGAACGCACCCGCGGTGCCGCCTCCTCCGGGTGACCGGGTGGGGGTCCCGGTTCCGGTGACCACGCCGGTCCCGGAGATGATGCCCGCGGGCTGATGCTCGCTGAGTCGAAACGTCGTCGCTGGTCCCTGATTGTGGCCGCTTCGCCACGCGGATCGTTATCAGCGTTCGCTATACCGGAGAGACACGGTCGGCGGTCGGCCGGTAGTGCCAAGGGAGAATGCACATGATCATGAGCATCATCTGGATGATCGTTCTGGGCCTCATCGTCGGCTGGATCGCGAAACTGGTTGTACCTGGCAGCGCCCACTTGGGCTGGGTCTCCACAAGCTTGCTGGGCATCGCCGGCGGTTGGGTTGGCGGAACGCTGGGCAGTCTGGTTTTCTCGCCCCATCAATTCGACATCACGCCGCCGATCAAGCACTCATTCCTGGGGGCCTTGGTGGGAGCGGTGATCCTCCTCCTGATCTACCGATCCTTTGCACGGCGCGGCACCAAGGTCTAACGCGTCAGCGGGGCACAGATGGCCGCACCAACATCGATGCGCGCCTGGCGGGTTCGCCGCCCCGGTCCGGTAACCAGCCGGCCGCTGGAGTTCGATACGGCTGCAACCGTGCCCGGCCCCGGGCCCGGCGAACTGCTCGTGGCGGTACGCGCCTGCGGGGTGTGTCGCACCGACCTGCATGTCACCGAGGGTGATCTGCCGGTGCAACGGCCACACGTGACGCCGGGACATGAGGTGGTCGGGGAGGTGGTGGCACTCGGCGACGGCGCCACCGGCTTCGCTCCCGGCGCCCGGGTGGGCATCGCCTGGTTGCGTCACACCTGCGGACAGTGCGCCTACTGTCTGCGTGGCGACGAGAACCTGTGTCCCGACTCCCGATACACCGGGTGGGACGCCGATGGTGGCTACGCTGAGTTCACAACCGTCCCAGCGCAATTCGCGCTGCGGCTGCCCGATGGATACAGCGATACCGAGCTGGCGCCGCTGT
>JAIOQK010000318.1 GCA_021413425.1 Mycobacterium sp. | reverse complement strand
TCGCGTTGGCAGGGCTGAGATTGACGCAGCCGTGACTGACGTTGCGCTTGCCCTGGTCGGCCACCGACCACGGTGCGCTGTGCACGAACCCACCGCTGTTGTCGATGCGAACCGCCCACTGCACCTTGATCTTGTAGCCGTCCGGTGAATCCACCGGCACCCCGTAGGTGGAGGAGTCCATGACGATGTCCGGGAACTTCTCCAGTACGTAATAGGTGCCGTTCTTGGTGTCGTACTTGCCGTCGATGCCCATCGAGACCGGGAAGGTCTTCTCCACCTTGCCGTTGCGGGTCACGGTCATCTGGTGGGTCTTGTCGTCGACAGTGGCGACCAGCGATTCCCCGACCCGGAAGCTGGAGCGGGCGCCACTGGCGTCGATGTTCACCACGGTGCCCGACGGCCAGAAGCTGTACGGTCGCCAGCGCACCTGGGTGTCGGTGGTCCAGTAGAACGCCCCGGGCACCGCGGGCGTCGACGAGATGTGGATAGCCTGCTCGGCCAGCGGCCGGTTGGCGATGGGGCGCTGGAAATTGATGATGATCGGCTTGGCCACACCGACCATGGCGCCGTTGACGGGGTTGAAGGCCGGCGGGGCGAACACCGGATCGCCGGTAAACGGCGCCGGGTTCTGTCCCTTGACCGGACCGGTCGCCGTCGACTGAGGCAATGCGGCCGGTGGCGATGCGGCCGGAGCGGCCGGAGTGGCCGGCGGCGGGACGTCAGCCGGCGGCGGAGGCGGAGGCGGCGGGATCTCCCCCGGCGGGATGAAATCGCCCGGCAGCGGCGGGGGCGGGGGCGGGAACTCCATCGGGGGCGGCGGTACGTCGATGACCGGCGGCGGCGGCGGCTCGGGATCCGCCAGGGCAGGACCGCTGCCCAGGCCTACCCCGGTGAATCCGACCACCACCATCGCAGCGGCCAGAACGCCTCGCACCCGCATGGACACATTCCTCCTCGATTGTTCGGTGCAGCAATTCCCGCGCACCGGCCTATGCCTCAAGTCTGACACAGCATGTCCGGTACTCCGCACGCAGCAAACGGCACTGGGTCGCCCTGCATCACCGTCAACACCGGCCGAACTGCATGGATAATCGGCCCCGAGGTGACGAGCGTTACTTTGCGCTGGCAAACAGATCCCGGCTCACCATGACCGCGATCAGCACCCCGCTGATCAGCATCGCCGACGTTGCGAGCAGCACCGGTTCGCCGGCGTGTTCGAACAGCAGGCCGCCGATCAACGAGCCGGCCATGATGCCCACCTGGAAGGCCGCCACGTACAGGCCGGACGCGCCATCCGGGTCCTCGGGCGCATGCCGCATCGCAGCCGCCTGCAGCATCGGCGGGACCGCAGTGGCTGTCGCCCCCCAGCCGAGGACGGCGATGACGCCGACGACCAGGGTGACCACCGTGACCCGGCCGCCGACGCCGATTCCGGCCAGCACCGCCAGCACGGCGGCCAGCACCGCCGTACAGCCGATGACCGCAGCCCGCGGACTGCGGTCGCCCGGCCGGGCCAGCAGGCCCATCGTGACCAGTCCGGCCACGCCGTAGGCCGCCAGCAACCAGGCCAGGCCCGGCCCGCTCACACCGACGACATCGCGGATGATGACGACGATGAACGTGTAGGAGATGAAGTGCCCGGTCACCCCGGCCAGGGTGAGCAGGCACATGGTGACCAGGCTGCGGTTGCGGTGGTGCCACGGCAGCCGCGGTCCGCGCGCCGCGGCGGCCGCCGGGGCGGCCACCGCCGGTAGGGCCGACCCGACAGCCACCGCCGGTAGGGCCGGCAGGGCCAGCCGCGCGGCCACCGTCACCGCGGCGGCCGCCACCGTGATCGCGAACACGGCCGGCCGCCAGCCCCACGACTGGCTCATCGCCGCAGTCAGCGGGCTGCCGACCACCAGTGCCAAGCCGGTGCCGATGTAGACGGCCATGGTGGCGCGGGCGGCGTGGGTGGCCGGCACCAGCCGCAGCCCGATCGGCGCGATCACCGACCACATCAGGCCGTGGGTCAGTGCGCACAGCACCCGACCCAGCGCCAGCACGGCGAAGGTGGGCGCGGCCGCGGAGATCAACTGCGACACCGTCAGACACACCAGGGTGACGATCAGGGTCCGCCGTCGCGGCCATGAGGACGTCAGTCGCACCAGTGGCACGGTGGACACCGCCGCGATCAGGGCGTAACTGGCCAGCAGCGTGGCCACCACGGCTTCGCTGACCTCGAGATCGGCGGCGATCTCCGGCAGTGCGCCCACCGGCATGATCTCCGCGGTCACATAGACGAACGCCGCCGCGGCCAGCACCGCCAACGCGATGGTGACCCGCGGGGTCCACGGCCCGGCACGCGTCGGGGCGGCGGGTGCGCTCAGGAGCGCACCAGCCGGGCGATCGCGGCGGAGGCTTCGGCCAGTTTCTCCTCGGCTTGGGTACCACCCTCGGCAACGGCATGGCTGACGCAGTGGCTCAGATGTTCGTCGAGCAGACCCAGCGCGACCGACTGCAGCGCGCTGGTGACCGCGCTGATCTGGGTCAGCACGTCGATGCAGTACTTGTCCTCGTCGATCATCTTGCCGATTCCGCGAACCTGGCCCTCGATGCGACGAAGGCGCTTGGCGTAATTCTCTTTGCCGGCCGAGTATCCGGGTGCCGCGACGGTCATGTGACCAGGATACCTGATACCCCTGGAGGGTATAGGCAAACGCGCCGTACGGCATCGCAGTTCATACTGGGAAACCGTGAGCGATTCCCCTGACATCAAGCCCCGCAGCCGCGACGTCACCGACGGCCTCGAGAAGACCGCTGCCCGCGGGATGCTGCGGGCCGTCGGCATGGGTGACGAGGACTTCGCCAAACCGCAGATCGGGGTGGCGTCGTCGTGGAACGAGATCACGCCGTGCAACCTCTCGCTGGACCGGCTGTCCGATGGGGTCAAGGAGGGCGTGTTCGAAGCCGGCGGCTTCCCGATGAAGTTCGGCACCATCTCGGTCTCAGAC
>JAIOQK010000317.1 GCA_021413425.1 Mycobacterium sp. | reverse complement strand
CACCAGCATGGCGATCCGCCCGATCCACGTCGTCGCGTTGAGCGAGATGTGGAACTTGTAGGCGGTGATGTCGTTCATCGCCGCGAAGGTCAGCACCGTGTAGAACGCGATCGCCATGGCGCCGATGCCGGTGCGAACCGGCACGTCCCGTGGACGCTGGAGCAGGTTGTGGTGGGCATCATCCTTGGTGAAGCGCCGCTCCAGGAAGGGGTAGATGGTCAGCAGCAGGATGACCACGCCTAGGATCACCGCGACCCAGACCGCAGCGGGGATGGTGTGGTTGCCGAAGTAGATCTCCCATGGCGGGAACAGGCGGATCAGGCCGTCGGTCCAGAGCATGTAGAAGTCGGGCTGCGAGCCCGCTGATACCTGCGAGGGCTTGTAGGGGCCGAGTTGCCAGATCGGGTTGATCTGCAGCAGGCCGCCCATCAGGCCGAGGATCCCGACGATCATCGCGAAGAACGCGCCGGACTTGACCGCGAACACCGGCATGACGCGAACGCCGACGACGTTCGTCTCGGTGCGCCCGGGTCCGGGGAACTGGGTGTGCTTCTGGAACCACACCAGGGCAAGGTGAACCCCGATCAGCGCCAGCATGATTCCCGGGAACAGCAGGATGTGGACGGCGTAGAGCCTGGGGATGATGATGTCGCCGGGGAAGTCCCCGCCGAACAGCGCCCAGTGCATCCAGGTGCCGATCACCGGCAGGCCCAGGGTGATGCCCGACAGTGCGGCGCGGATGCCGGTGCCCGAGAGCAGATCGTCGGGCAGGGAGTAGCCGAAGAAGCCCTCGAACATCGCCATGATGAGCAGCAGCACGCCGATCACCCAGTTGGCCTCGCGGGGCCGGCGGAATGCGCCGGTGAAGAAGACGCGTGCGAGGTGGACCATGATCGACGCCGCGAACAGCAGCGCGGCCCAGTGATGGACCTGGCGGACGAACAGGCCGCCGCGAACCTCGAAGCTGATGTGCAGCGCCGTCTCGTAGGCGCGCGACATCTCGATGCCCCGCAGCGGCTGGTACACACCCTCGTAGGTGACATGCGCCATCGAGGGATCGAAGAACAGCGTCAGGTACACCCCGGTGAGCAGCAGCACGATGAAGCTGTACAGCGCGACCTCGCCCAGCAGGAATGACCAGTGGGTGGGGAAGACCTTGTTCAGCTGACGCCGCAGAGCACCCGAGGGGTGGTACCGCGAGTCCATGTTGTCCGCGACCGTGTTGATCCGGTCAGCCACGCTAGTACTCATGATTTGCGCTCCCAGAATGCCGGTCCGACGGGTTCGATGAAGTCGCCGTTGGCGACGAGATAGCCGTCCTGATCAATAGTAATGGGTAGTTGCGCCAATGCACGTGCCGCAGGTCCGAAGATCGGCCGTGCGAAGTGCAGGGCGTCGAACTGCGACTGGTGGCACGGGCACAGGATGCGGTAGGTCTGCTGCTCGTAGAGCGAGGCCGGGCAGCCCAGGTGGGAGCACACCTTGGTGTAGGCGAACAGTTCGCCGAAGTTGAAGCTCTCCTGGCCCTGGCGCTTGACCACCCGCGGCATGTCGATCGGCTTGATCCGGATCAGCATGACCGGGTTGCGCACACCCATCCCGATCTTGGTCATCCGCTCGTGCGACTCCACCGTGGTGCCGTCGCCGTCGGCCTCCCGCCAGGGGAACACCGTTTCCATGCCGCCGGCGTCGATGTCCTCCGGTCGTATCTTGGTCAGTGAGGACTCACCCGGTAGACCGGTCGAGCGGGTGAGGTAGATGGTCTCGCCCTTGAATCGTGGAGTCCAGTCCGAGGTCCACAGGATCGCTTTGGGGCCGTCGGCGGTGGGCACGACGGGCTTCCACGGGTTCTTGATCAGGCCGCCGACGAACGCCACCAGGGTTCCAACCCCGAAGGCGCCCAGCCCGATACCGAGCGACATACCGATCATCTTGCGGCGCTTGACCGTTGACCCCTCGAAGGCGTCGACGAGGTTGGCGGCCGCGGTCTTGCGATCCAGGTCCGAGGACGCGCCGTCGTGGCGCTCCTGGATGGAGATCTCCTCGGGAATGAATCGCTTCTGGTAGAGGACGGCGCCGACGCCGATGGCTAGAACCGACAACCCGAAGGTGATCCCGTAGACCGGGGTGGCCCAGGAGTAGAGCAGGTTGCCCTTGACTCCGTAGGGCTTGTACTCCCACGGCCAGAACAGGAACGCCACCAGTAGCAGCAACCCCATCAGCCCGCCGAAGAGCAGCCACAGCGAGACCAGGCGTTCGGAGCGCTTCTCTGCGCGGGTGCCCGCCACCGGCCAGCGGTCCTGCTTGAAGATGGTCTCCACACCGTCGATCCGGCCGCCCAGGGCGACCAGCTCCTCGCGGGACATCCGGGCCAGCTCCGCGTCGGAAGGCCGATTGACGCTGCCCGCGTCGGAAGGCCTATTGACGCTGCCCGCGTCGGAAGGCCGATTCACGTCGTCGCTCATGCACGTGCTCCGATCCACAGCGCCACACCGATCGCGGCGACCATGCCGATGATGAACACCGCCATGCCCTCCGGGGCGGGACCGAAGCCGCCGAGGCCGTAGCCGCCGGGGTTCATGGTCTGGGAGGCGGTCTTGACGTAGGCGACGATGTCCTTCTTCTCCTCCGGCGACAGCTGCCGGTCGGAGAACTTCGGCATGTTCTGGGGCCCGGTCAGCATCGCGGAGTAAATCTGCGCGGGCGAGGCCGGGTCCAGCCCGGGAGCGAACTTGCCCGACGACAGTGCGCCACCGCGGCCGGTGAAGTTGTGGCAGGACGCGCAGTTGAGCCGGAACAGGTCTCCGCCTCGGGCGACGTTGCTGCCCAGCAGGGACTCGCTGGCGATCTGACCGTTGGCGTCGCGGGGGACCAGCGGTCCGCCGCCCATGCTCTGCACGTAGGCGCCCAGCGCGTCGACCTGGGCCTCATCGAAGTTCGCCTTCTTGCGGGTGGCCTGGGCCTCATTGCGCATCATCGGCATCCGGCCGGAGGAGACCTGGAAGTACACCGCAGCCTCGCCGACACCGGCGAGGCTGGGCCCGCGGCCGCTGACGCCCTGCAGATTGGCGCCGTGGCAGGTGATGCAGGCCGTTTCAAACAGCTGCTGGCCGGTGCGCAGCAGCGCCGACTGGGATTCGTCGGCGACGGCGACCTGCGGCTTGGGGGTCAGCGTGGCGGCGAGAGCGCCGGCCATGACCAGGCCGAACATCAGCAGTACCGCGCCGGTGAGCCG
>JAIOQK010000389.1 GCA_021413425.1 Mycobacterium sp. | reverse complement strand
CGGTGAACGCGGCCACGCCCACCGGGAACTTGGAATAGGGGGAATACGAGTTCGCCGAGGCGGCTATCGCGGCTTGGCGCAGCGTCTCCCAATCGACCTCGCCCACGTGACCCGACCTCCCGTGGAAATCCCCAGATCAGCCAGCCTCGCTGGCTGACGGCGTCAACGTAGCACCGACGACAGGGCAATTTGCCGGAATCGCGGGGCGTCGCGCGGTGGCCGGCGTCCCGCACGACCTCGACGTGGATGGTCGGTGTGCAATGCTGCCCGTGAATTGATGGCTGGGCCCGACTGAACAAGCTGAGGTGGCTGGTGTCCTCGAGTACAGGTGGCGCGAAGTCCGAGGTCGCTCTTGTGACAACTCGCCGGGTCGACCACGATCGAGTCGGGGACTACCAGATGTGGAGCGAGAAGGTTCGAGGCGTTCTGGAACAGACGCCGGGTTTCATTTCGGCCGAGCAGTTGCCGGCCATCCCGGGCCAGCAGGATTTCTGGACGCAGATAGTGCGGTTCTCCGACAAGGAACACTCGGTGAGGTGGACCCGCTCCGCTGAACTAGCCGCGCTCGTCAGAGAAATTGAGCCCTACACCGAGAACACGGAAGTCTCTGCCGTCCGGGTCGGTGACAACGATTGGCTGAACTTTGGGCTCAGCACCTCATCAGGACCGGGTGCGCCCGCCAAATGGAAACAACTCATCGCGGGAATCATGGCCCTCTATCCCACGGTGATGGTGGTGAACCAACTCCTTGGGCGGTTCGTACCCCTGCCCTTGGCGTTATCGGTATTGCTGACGAACGCCATCGCGATGGCTCTGGTGATGATGGTCTTTCTGCCGCAGCTCTCGCGAGTGCTGCGCGGGTGGCTACTACCGGCCCAGCAACTGCGGTTATCGAAGACCGTCGGCGGTGCGGTTGTGCTGCTAGCGGTGATCGGTGCCTGCCTGGCGTTATTTCTCGTGCTGTTTCCGGGCTGACGTGTCCGGATGACGAGTGCCTTAGGCGACGATCTGTGCGTTGGCGTCCGGATCGCCCGGCGTCGCCGTCAGCGGGATGTACACCGTGCCCTCGCACGCCCCGCCGCCGATGTTGGTGGAGAAGGTTCCCGTGAGCGAGCCGTCGGCCTGCGGGGTGTAGGTCGTCACCGAACTGGCCGGGTCGAAGGTGATGGTGCGATCCGGCAGCAGGCAGTCCCACCGCCAGGTGTTGGTCCGCGACCACTGGGTGCCGGTCCAGTCGAACTTGGTGGCCTGCGACGCGTTGTCCTTAGGCGCCGGACCTTCCAGCACAGATGCCACACAAGTGCCCGACGAGCAGTCGGTGCCGAAGTTGTACCAGGCGGTGTAGGCCTCTTCGCTCTGGCGCGCCGCGGTACTGGTGCCGGTCTTCTGGTCGGTGTGGAAGGTGATCCGGTACCAGCCATTCCAGTTCGGCGCCGGCTCGGCCGATGCGGTCGGTACCCCTATCAGCGAAGCGGCCAGCGCCAGGGTGCCGGCCGCGCGCAGACGGCTCATCGCTGGCAGACCCCGTTGACGATCGTCTTGCAGCTTGACCCGGGGGGCGTCGGGTTGATCGTGGGGGAGAACGAGTTGTTCCCGCCCGGGCCGACCGCCTTCTCGGTGGGGGACACCGGTGCGGGACTCGACGCCGACGGCGCCGTTGTAGCCGGTGTGGTGGTGGGTTCTTCTTTGGTGCTCGTGCTGCAACCAGCGGTGAGCGTGCCCATCACGACCAGGGATGCCCCCCCGGCGACCAATGCGAGGCGACGAGCCAGCGGAGAAGATTTCATGGTGTGTGCCGTCCATCTATCGGGCCGGCCCTGACGACCGGCTTCTCTGTCCTCAGTCTAATC
>JAIOQK010000388.1 GCA_021413425.1 Mycobacterium sp. | reverse complement strand
GCCCCGCAACGCCTTGTCCACGTCGACGACCTTGAGTTGTCCGGCGGCCTGGGCGCGCAGCGCGGCGGCTTTCGGTACCTGCAGGTTGAACAGTTGGGCTGCCGCCACAACGAGGGCAATGAAGATGACGATGTTGCCGACACGGTACCGGTAGACGAATGACGCACTGTCCGAACCTGTTTCGGTGACGGTACGGGTCCGGCGGGCTTTCGCAGGGCGACCTTCGGTCACCGCGGCGCTCGCGCTGCGCCGGCGGCGCTGTGGATCAGCAGGACGGGCCGCGGGCCGGCGGGTACGTCTCACTGCGCAACTCCCGGTGCGACCGGCGGCTGCGGCGCGGGTGCCGGATCGACCGGAACGAGCGTCAGACCGGGCTGCGCGGCGGGTCCGGTGGTGGCGCGCGGAGCCAGTGGATCAATGGGTGAGGGGATCCGAACCGGCACCTCTGTTGCGCCGGCGGCAGTCGATGCGGTTCCCGGCACCAGCCGAGTGGGTACCTCGGCGCCGGCCAGTGGCTTGGGCATGGGCGACACCGTCGCAGGCGCCGGCGGAGCAGGATCGGGCAGTTTGGTGTTCAACGGCGGGGGCGGTGCGCCCTCGGCCGGTTTGGGCTTGCCCACGACGACCCAGTTCCCGCCGGGATCCAGGACGAGGTGGGCGGTGTCCTTCGACGGGATCATGCCGAGATTGCGCGCGGCGTCTGCGAGCGCCGGGGCGGACTCCGCCTGCAGCACGTCGCGCTCGAGCGCCTCTTTCTGCTGGGTCAGCGCATCATTGAGGGACCGGGCGCTGCCGAGTTGGTAGGAGCGCTGCGCGGAGGCCGTCGACAGCCACAGGGTCAGTCCGAGTCCGGCGCCGAGCGCCCCCATCACCAGAACGACGAACGGCACCCGGGCCAGTAGCGTCTGCGGCCGAAGGTCCAGCCCGACCAGCCGGGCCACCATCCGCTCGCGGAGCCGCTCGCGAAGTGGCGGCCGGATGACTTTGGGCGCCTTGGCCTTGCGGGCCGTGGCCCGCGCCTTGGCCTGGGTGGTGTTCTTGGCCCGGGCGGGACGCGCGGCGGGCCGAGCGGCCGGCGCGGTCTGCGGCCCCTGCCGCTGGCTGCGGGGTTCATGGGGCCGGCGCGCGCCGCGGGGCGTCGACTTCTGCCGTCCGCTTCGCGGCGTACTCTCCGCGACTGCATGACGGTCGACCTTCATCACTGTTCCTCTCCGCCTGATGGCCGGGCACGTTCCAAAGCCCGCAGCCGAACCGGGGCACTGCGCGGATTGCGCGCGATCTCGTCCTCACCGGCGCGTTCGGCGCCACGGGTCAGGGAGGTGAAATCCGGCGAATGGCCGGGCAGTTCGACCGGCAGGCCGTGCGGTGTGCGGGAGGCGGTGGCCGAGGCGAACGTGTTCTTGACGATCCGGTCCTCCAGGGACTGGTAGGCCATCACCACCACCCGGCCGCCGGGCGCAAGCGCCGCCAGCGCGGCCGGCAGTGCCGCGCTCAGCGAGTCCAGTTCGGCGTTGACCGCGATCCGCAGCGCCTGGAAGGTCCGCTTAGCGGGGTGCCCGCCGGTACGCCGGGCCGGCACCGGGATCGCGTCGTAGATCAGTTCCACCAGTTCGCCCGTGCGGGAGAACGGCCGTGCGTCGCGGCGCTGGACGATCAGGCCGGCGATTCGGGGTGCGAACTTCTCCTCACCGAAGCGGCGCAGGATGTCGGTCAGGGCACGGCGGTCGTAGGTGTTGAGTATCTCCGCGGCCGTGAGATCCGCATCGCGGTCCATCCGCATATCCAGCGGCGCATCCTGGGAGTAGGAGAATCCGCGCTCGGGCTGGTCGAGTTGCATCGAGGACACCCCGAGGTCGAACAGCACCCCGTCGACTGATCCGGCCGGCGCCAGGCCGCTCACCCGTAGCGCCTCGGCGATGCCGTCGTAGCGGTCGTGCACCAGCGTGACCCGGTCACCGAACCGGGCAAGCCGGCGACCGGCGACGGCCAGCGCCTGGGCGTCGCGGTCCAGGCCCACCAACCGCAGTCCGGTGAAGGTGTCGAGGAAGCGTTCGGCATGTCCGGCCGCGCCCAGGGTGGCGTCGAGGAGCACCGCCCCCGAACCATCGGCGCCGCGCCGGGTGAGGGCCGGGGCGAGGAGTTCGACGCAGCGGTCCAGCAGGACGGGGACATGCCCATCGGCCACCACGGCACCTCCGGATCGGTGGGGCGTCCCTGCAGGGAGGTCCCTGTCCGATACGAACCTGGCGTCGGGGAAGTACGTCAGGGTCGGTTCGGGCAAGGGCCACGCTGCACGGGCGCTGCGCTGCGCCGCGGGCTCAGATGATGTCGCTGAGGGCATCATCGGAGGCCGCGGAGAAGTTCTCTTCGTGGGTTTGCTGGTAGTCGTTCCATGCCTGGGCGTCCCAGATCTCCAGGAAATCGACCGATCCGATCACCACGCACTCCTTGGACAGGTTGGCGTAGCGGCGGTGGTCGGCGGACAGGGTGATCCGCCCCTGGGAGTCGGGGTGTTGCTCATCGGTTCCGGCGGCCAGGCTGCGGAGGAACGCCCGGGCCTCGGGGTTGCTGCGCGAGGTGGCCGACGCCCGGCGGGCGAGCTGCTCGAACTGCTCCCGCGGGTAGACGGCGAGGCTGTGGTCCTGGCTTTTTGTGACCATCAACCCTCCTGCCAGCGCGTCCCGGAACTTGGCCGGCAGGGTGAGCCGGCCCTTATCGTCCAACCTGGGCGTATAGGTGCCGAGGAACATCTCCCGAGCACCTCCTCGCGACCAGGGCGGTCCCTCACCGCCAGCGCCACGATACCCCACAATCCCCCACTTTCTGCCACTTTGACGCCCAATCGTGTCCGATCGCCCCACTCGGCTCCACCCCGGCATCGCGATGGACGATGCAGGCCTCCGGACAGGGCTGCCGCCGGCATGAAAAAGGGGCAGCCGAACGGCTGCCCCTGGGGTACTACGCGTTCTGCGTGCGCTACTCGTCGAAGCGACGCCGGAAGCGGTCCTCCATCCGGCTGGTGAACGACCCGCCGGCAGCCTTGCCGCGACGTGCGGTGGGCCCGGGGGCCGCGCCCCGCTCCCGAGTGCCGGCTGCGGGCGGCCCGGTGACCGCGAAGACCACGCCGGCGAACATCACCACGAACCCGAGCACCGACAACACCGGGAAACCGCCGATCATCGTCGCCTTGACGGCCACACCGGACACCAGCATCGCCAATCCGAGGATGAAGAGACCGGCGCCCTGCAACCGCCGGCGCGCCGACGGGGCACGCAAATGGCCGCCCCGCACGCTGGACGCGAATTTGGGGTCCTCGGCGTAGAGAGCGCTCTCGATCTGATCGAGCATGCGCTGCTCATGATCGGAGAGTGGCATTCGTCCCTCCTTGCCGATGCGGCCGGTCATAGATACGGGCAAACGCCCGGCAACCGGGCGGGTACCCACATGATACGAGTCCGAACTGCCCCGTACCACCCGGTTGGCGCCCACATATGTGCCCATTGAGGATGACCAACGAAGGCCGACTCCGTCAAGGGGGCCCGACCGCTGGTCACGGTGACGTAAGGGGCGGGCGTTTCCTCGCACCATAATGGCGGGAAGAAACCCGTTGGTGCCCGCGCTCAGCGTTGGTGCGGTCGAAGGAGGATGGAACCGCGTTGGCGACCTTCCTCATCGACTTATCGCCCGCCGACATGCAGCGCCGCCTGGGCGACGCGCTGGAAATCTACGTCGACGCCATGCGATATCCCCGCGGCACCGAGAGCCAACGCGCCTCGATGTGGCTGGAGCACTCCCGGCGCAGGGGCTGGCGCGCAGTGGCCGCAGTCGAGACGGCCGGGGGTGAGCCAGGCGCCGACGGGCTGGCGGCCGCTCCCCTGCTCGGTGTGGCCTATGGCTACTGCGGCGCGCCGGACCAGTGGTGGCAGCAGCAGGTGGTTCGAGGTCTGCACCGGGTCGGATTCCCGCACACCGAGATCACCCGACTCACAAGCGACTATTTCGAGTTGACCGAACTGCACATCCACCCGCGCGCGCAGGGCCGGGGCCTGGGCGAGGCGCTGGCCCGACGGCTGCTGTCGGACCGCGGTGAAGCCAACGTCCTGCTGTCCACGCCGGAGATCAACGGGGAGGCCAACCGGGCGTGGCGGCTGTACCGGCGGCTCGGATTCACCGACATCATCCGCGGCTACCACTTCGCCGGAGACCCGCGGGCGTTCGCCATCCTGGGCAGATCTCTGCCGCTGTAGTGCGGGTCTGGCACGATACCCCTCGTGCGCACCCGGCGAACCGCCTCCGGCGCCGGTCCGCGGCGGCGGGTCTCGGCGTTGCTGCTGCTGGCATTGGCCCCGCTGGCGGCGGGATGTATCCGGGTGAACGCCTCGATCACGGTCTCGCCCGAGGACGAGGTGTCCGGCCAGATCACCGCGGCCGTCACACCGAAGGACGATGACGACAAGGGCCCGCAGTTCGATCAGAACGTCCCGTTCAGCCAGAAGATCTCGGTCTCGGAGTACTCCGCCGACGGTTTCGTCGGATCGCGGGCGTCGTTCTCCGGCCTGAGTTTCGCCGAAGTTCCCCAGCTGGCCAACCTCAGCGATGAGGCAACCGGGGTGGACATCGCGCTTCGCCGCGCCGCCTTCCCCGGGGAGGTGACCTCGACCAACGGTGAGCGGGTGGGCGCCGGCGTGGTCGAGTGGAAACTCAAGCCCGGTGCGGTGACCACGATGAGCGCCCAGGCCCGCTACTCCGACCCCAGCACGCGGTCGTTCACCGGCGCCGCCCTCTGGCTGGGCCTGGCCGCCCTGCTGGTGGCCGGCCTCATCGGTTACCTGGCCTGGCGCGACCGCGACCAGACCTCGCCCCGGTTCGCCGCCGCCGGAGACCGCGAGGAGTTCTAGGGTGTGACACAGGCGGGCTTTCACCCGGTGTGAGACTCCGCGGCCGGAGAAGATCCGCGATCAGAGAGCAGAAAGGGGCGTCGCGCTGAGCGTTAAAGCAGCAGCGCCGTCGGCCGGGCAACTGGCCGCCGCCGTCACCGATCAGCTTCGCGGCTACCTGTCGCAGCGCCGCGCCGAGGCCGCATACATCGGCACCGACTACGACGGCCTCATCGCCGTGCTGGAGGACTTCGTTCTTCTCGGCGGCAAACGGATGCGGCCGGCGTTCGCCTACTGGGGCTACCGGGCGGTGACCCCGGGCCCCCAGGATGGGGTCGATGACGACATCCTGCTGCTGTTCTCCGCACTCGAACTGCTGCACGCCTGTGCACTGGTGCATGACGACGTCATCGACGAGTCAGCCACCCGGCGCGGAATGCCAACCGCCCATATGCACTTCACCGAATTGCATCGCAGTCGCGGCTGGCGCGGATCAGCCGAGCAGTTCGGACGGTCGGCTGCCATTCTGATGGGTGATCTGTCCCTGGTCTGGGCCGACGATATCGTCGCCGGTGTGGATCTGCCGCCACCCGATCGCCACCGCGTGCAGCGGGTCTGGTCGGACATCCGCACCGAGGTGCTGGGCGGGCAGTATCTGGACATCGTGGCCGAATCCAGCGGGGCGTATTCCATCGACTCGGCGATGAACGTCAATACCTACAAGACCGCGTCCTACACGGTGACCCGGCCGTTGCAGTTGGGGGCGGCCGCTGCGGCCGATCGCCCGGACATCCACCGCGCCTTCCACAGTCTCGGCACCGACCTCGGCGTGGCGTTCCAACTGCGCGACGACGTGCTCGGGGTGTTCGGTGACCCCGCGGTCACCGGCAAGCCAACTGGTGACGACCTGCGCTCGGGTAAGCGCACCGTTCTGCTGGCCGAGGCCGTCGAACGCGCCGAGGCCTCCGACCCCGCGGCCGCCGCGTTGCTGCGGTCATCGGTCGGCACCGACCTCAGCGACTCGCAGGTGCGCGAACTGTGCTCGGTGATCGAGTCGGTCGGCGCACTGGCCGCCGTCGAGCAGCACATCGAGACGCTGACCCGGCGCGGGCTGGAGGTGCTGGAGACGGCGCCGATCAACGCCCCGGCCAAGGCAGGTCTGACCGAACTAGCCGGATTGGCCGCCAACCGGTCGGCCTAGGCCGCAGCACCCATGGCAGTCGCCCCCACCGGTATAGCCCGACTCGTCGCCTTCGCCCGGACGCCCGACGCGAGGCCCGCGCGCGTGGGGTGCCTCGGCGCGGTGCTGATGCTGGTGGGCGGCCTCGGCGCGGGCAGCACCCGCCTCACTGATCCGCTGCTGGAGTCCCTTCACCTGTCCTGGATGCGGTTCGGCCACGGACTGGTGGTCTCGTCGGTGCTGCTGTGGGGCGGTCTGGCACTGATGCTGGTGGCCTGGTTGTCGCTGGGGCGAACACTGATCGAGGGCAAACGGCCGACCGAGTACACGATGGTCGCCACCACCGGGTTCTGGCTCGCACCGCTGCTCGCCAGTGTTCCGCTCTTCAGCCGCGACGCCTACTCCTACCTGGCGCAGGGCGCACTGTTGCGGGACGGCTTCGACCCCTACATCGTGGCACCGATCGAGAATCCGAATGGGTTGCTGGACAACGTCAGTTCGATATGGACGACGACCACCGCACCCTACGGTCCGGCGTTCATCCTGGTTGCCAAGTTCGTGACGCTGGTCTCCGGCGATCATGTGGTGGCCGGCACCATGCTGCTGCGGTTGTGCATGCTGCCGGGTCTGGTGCTGCTGATCTGGGCCACGTCGCGGGTGGCGCGCCACATCGGCGCCGACGGTTCGGTTGCGCTGTGGATCTGCGTACTCAACCCGCTGGTCATCGTGCACCTGATGGGAGGGGTGCACAACGAGATGCTGATGGTCGGCCTGATGATGGCCGGCATCGCACTCACCTTCTCCGGCCGACACATCGGCGGGGCGGCATTGATCGCGGTGGCCGTCGCGGTGAAGGCGACCGCCGTCCTGGCTCTGCCGTTCATGGTCTGGGTGTGGATGCGCCATCTGCCCGAAAAGCCGTTGCGCGCCTTCGTGATCGCCTCATTGAGCGCGGCCGCGACATTCATCGCGGTATTCGCCGTGCTGTCGGGTTTGGCCGGGGTCGGCCTGGGATGGCTTCTGGCACTTGCCGGTTCGGTCAAGATCATCAACTGGTTGACCGTTCCCACCGCGGTGGCCAACTTGACCAACGTGATCGGCGCCACGATCATGCCGGTGAACTTCTACGCCGTGCTCGAAGTCACCCGCTTGGCCGGTATCGCAATCATCTTGGTGTCCCTGCCGCTGCTGTGGTGGCGGTTTCGGCACAATGACCGCGAAGCGCTGACCGGCATCGCCTGGGCGATGCTGGTGGTGGTGCTCTTCGTCCCGGCCGCTCTGCCGTGGTACTACACCTGGCCGTTGGCGGTGGTGTCGTCGCTGGCCCAGTCGCGTGCCGCGATCGCCGCGATCGCGGGATTCTCGACCTGGATCATGGTGATCTTCAAGCCAGACGGTTCGCACGGCATGTACTCCTGGGTGCACGTGCTGCTGGCCACCGCTTGTGCACTGGGCGCATGGTGGTGGTTGCGCCGGGGCGAACCGCCTCAGTACGCCATGGCCTGGGCCCGGCGCAGCACCTCACGAGCCTGATGTGAGCCCAGGGCGTCGATCGGCCGGGCATTGCGGATCGGCTCCCGCATCCCGTCCCGGATCAGCGTCAGTGACGGATCTGCGGTGAAAAGCCAGCGCAGGATCTCGGTGTCGCGGTACCCGCCGTCACGCAGCACACCGAGCAGACCCGGCAGTGACTTCACGATCTCGCCGGACTCGCGATTGATGAACACCTCGGGTATCACCGGGATTCCATTGCGCCGCACCGCTATCAGCTGCCCGTCGCGCAACTGCTGGTGCACCCGGGTCACCGGCACGGCCAGCAGTTCTGCGACGGCGGGCAGGTCCAGAACGGGTTCGGCGGAATCCAGGACGTCCTCAGCGGCCGGAATGCTGCTCACGTGTGCCAGTGTAGGGGCCGGGGGACTTTAGGATGTGTCGGTGACGCCGGACCCGCTCGTGGGAGCGCTGCTCGACGGCCGCTACCTCGTCGAGTCGCGTATCGCCAGCGGCGGTATGTCGACGGTGTACCGGGGTCGCGATGTCCGCCTCGACCGCCCGGTCGCGCTGAAGGTGATGGATCCCCGCTACGCCGGCGATCAGCAGTTCCTCACCCGGTTCCACCGGGAGGCCAGGGCGATAGCCCGGCTCAAGGACCCGGGACTGGTGGCGATCTACGACCAGGGCGACGATCCGGCGCACCCGTTCCTGGTGATGGAACTGGTCGACGGCGGCACACTGCGCGAACTGCTCCGCGAGCGCGGGCCGATGCCGCCGCACGCCATGGCGGCGGTACTGCGGCCGGTACTCAGCGGTCTGGGGGTGGCGCACCGGGCGGGGCTGGTGCATCGCGACGTCAAGCCGGAGAACGTGCTGATCTCCGACGACGGCGAGGTCAAGCTCGTCGACTTCGGCCTGGTGCGGGCGATAGCCGAGGCCGGGATCACCTCCACCAGCGTGATCCTCGGGACCGCGGCCTACCTCTCCCCCGAGCAGGTCGAGGGGGCGGCGACCGGCCCTCGCAGTGATGTCTACGCCGCCGGGGTCATGGCATTCGAATTACTCACCGGTACAACACCGTTCACTGGTGACAACCCGCTGGCAGTGGCGAGCCAGCGGCTCGACCGCGACGTTCCACCGCCCAGTTCGGTAATCGCCGGGGTCCCTGCCGAGCTCGACTCGTTCGTTGCCCGTGCGACCGCACGGCGGGCAGATGAGCGCTTCGCCGACGCGTGCGAGATGGGCGAGGGACTCGAGTCGGTCGCCGAGGAACTGGGGCTGCCGCATTTCCGGGTGCCGGCCCCGAAGAGCTCCGCCGTGCACACCGCCGCCACTGTCGTGCACCATCCCGCGATGCATCGGCCGGCACCGGCGGGTCACAACCCGACCCGTCAGTTCACTCCCGCTCCGGCCGATGAACTCCCAGATGAGCCCGAACAGAGAAATGCCGATGAACCGGAGGCGGATGAGTTGGATTCACCCCCAGCGCAATTCGCCGGAATCGACATCGTGGAATTCTCCTTGGCACGCCAGCGCGCCCGGCGGGCGGTGCTGTTGTGGACGCTGGCGGTGATGGTGCTGACCGGACTGGTGGCGGCCGGCGCGTGGACCGTCGGGCTGAACCTCGACGGACTGCTCGGCCGTTAGCGCAGCCCGACTTTCAGTCACGCAGCATCTCCGCTGACCCCAACCGCGGAGCCTGCAGCCCGACTTTCAGTCGCGCAGCATCTCCGCGACCAAAAACGCCAACTCCAGGCTCTGCTGGGTGTTCAGCCGCGGATCGCAGGCGGTCTCGTAGCGACCGGACAGGTCGGTGTCGGAGATGTCCTGGGCGCCGCCGAGGCATTCGGTGACGTTCTCACCGGTGATCTCGACGTGGATCCCGCCGGGATGGGTTCCCAGCGCGCGGTGCACCTCGAAAAAGCCCTGCACCTCGTCGACGATCCGGTCGAAGTGCCGGGTCTTGTAGCCGGTGGACGACTCATGGGTATTGCCGTGCATCGGGTCGCAGTGCCAGATCACCTGATGGCCCGTGCCCTGAACCTTCTCGATAATCGGCGGTAGCAGATCGCGCACCTTGTTGTTGCCCAGCCGGCTGACCAGGGTCAACCGCCCCGGCTTGTTGTGCGGATCGAGGCGCTCGACATACTCCACGGCCAGTTCCGGGGTCATCGTCGGTCCGATCTTCACTCCGATCGGATTGGCGATCACCTCGGCGAAGGCGATGTGCGCGCCGTCGAGTTGCCGGGTGCGCTCGCCGATCCACAGGTAGTGAGCCGATAGGTCGTAAAGCCTCGGCTCGCCGAATTCCTCGCTGAGGCGCAGCATCGACCGCTCGTAGTCGATCACCAGCGCCTCATGGCTGGCGTAGATGTCGGCGGTGTCGAGGTTACGGTCGTTCACCCCGCAGGCGCTCATGAAGTTCATGCCCCGGTCGATCTCCGCCGCGAGCGCCTCGTAGCGCGCACCCGCTGGCGACGTGCGAACGAACTCCCGGTTCCAGTCGTGCACCAGGTGCAGTGATGCCAGACCCGAAGACGTCAGCGCCCGAACCAGATTCATCGCCGCGCTGGCGTTGGCGTAGGCACGGACCAGCCGGGAGGGATCGTGGTCGCGCACCGAGGCGTCGGGCGGCCCTGGCCTGCTCGGGATCCCAACTCGGCTGCTGGGCGGCCGGCTTGGCCAGCGCCGCATCCAGCCTCATCCGCAGGTCGGCCGGCAGCGGCGGCAATGACGGCAGCTGCTCGATCGGTACGTCGACGGTCCAGTTCACTGGCCTATCCTAACCGGCCCTAACTGCGCCAAGCCTCGTCGTGCGAGTCCCCCGCCGCCGGTGATCCGCCGGCCATCAGCAGGTAGCGCCGCATGTTGTGCCGCGCATCGACCAGGGCATCGTGGGTGTCGTGCGGCCGCGGGGGCATACGCGGGCAGCCGTGGTCCTCCCAGACCTGACGTAATTCTCTGGTGAACCGGGGGATCTGCGGGGGCAGACTCGTCATCGGCCCCCACAGCTGGCACAGCGCGACATGGTCGTAGGCGCCCACCCAGGCCCACAGTTCGATCGGCTCGTCGCCGTCGACACCGAAGAACTCCTCAAGATCCTCCCGGATCTGCCGGCGCGAACGCCACAGCGGCGAGGCCGGCGACGGCAACTTGGGCAGCACATGGGTGCGCACCCACCGTCCGGCGGATTCCGGGTCGAATTCGGTGGACACCGCGTAGAACTCCCGGCCGTCCTCGGCGACCACACCGATGGAGATCAGGTCGATGATGCGGCCGTTGTCGATGAACTCGGTGTCGTAGAAATAGCGCACGTTGCGGTGTCCCCGCCCTATCCCGTGGTCCTGGCCGTGGACTCGGGCGTGGATTCGGCCCCAGCCGTGGTCCCCGCCGGCTCGGCGGTGTCGACTTTGGCGGGCGCGGGTGCGGGGTGGATCTCGCGGTCGAGTTCGGCATCGACCTCGGTGGCGCTGGGGACGCGCGGCTCACCGGCGATGACGTGCTGCAGCCACAGGTTGGCTCGGACGAACGGCCGGCGCAGGTATCGCTCCCGCTCCATCGCGCGGTGCATCTTGCGGGGCTTGTCCTGGTAGTGCCACCGCGCCCAGGGCGCATGCGGGCGGGCCAGACGAATAGCGCCGATGAACAGCAGCGGGGTGATGAACATGCCCACCAGCCCGGTCCACAGCTTGCCCTTGAGCAGCACGACCACCGCCAGCGCCAGGGTGAACACCGCCATCAGGATGACGGTGAAGCGGGCCAGAAACGATTCGTTATCGCGCCAGATGCCGATGTCGAAGAAGGACAGCGGGTTGAAGCCCATCACCAGCAATCCGGCCACCGCGGTCGCGACGAACACCGCGTCGACCGAGGTACGGCCATCCTCGGACCAGTACACGTCCTGCAGATGCAGGATGAGCGCGTACTCGTCGAGCAGCAGCGCCGCGCCGATACCGAAAAATATTGCCGCCACGGTGAATTGGCGGACCGTACCGTCGACCGACATGGTGATCATCGCCACCCCGGAGATCAGCACCAGGATGACGCCGAATATGGCGTGGTGGATGTGGAGGCCGCCACCCCCACCACCGCCGTCTTTGGCGGACACCGAGATGTTGTGCGGTTGCCACCACTTGCGGGGCCCCGGACGATCAGCGGTCGCACGAATGTAGCGGGTGATGCTGCGGGTCACGAAGAAGGTGAGGATGAAGGCGACCAGACACCACATCAGCGGTTCGCGGCCCGGGGCGACGAAATCGAAGTGGAGGTCAAAGTGCACGGCTAGAAAACTTACGCCCACCCTTCCCGGATGCTGCGCCCCGATACGCTGGTGGACGCTATGAGCAGGTGGCAGGGGACCGCAGTGGGGCGGCTGATGCAGGCCCTGCTGGTCTTCGGAGTGGCCCTCGCCGTGGCGCACGCGTGCTGGCGGCTTTTCGGCGACGTCCCGTACCGGATCGACGCCGACGTCTAGCGGATGGGCGGGCAGGCCTGGCTCGACGGCCGGCCGCTGTACTCCGATGGCGCGAAGTTCCGCACCCAGGCCGGCCTGGAACTGCCCTTCACCTACCCCCCGCTGGCCGCCATCGTCTTCAGCCCGCTGGCATGGATGTCGCTGCCGGTGGCCGGTGTGGTGATCACCGCGATCACGCTGGTACTGCTGGTGGTGTCGGTCTGGATCGTGCTGACCCGCCTCGGCGTCGCGCAGAACGTCGCGCAGAACACGGCGCAGAACAGCACGGCGCTGCCCGGACCGGGCTGGGCCCGCCGGTGGTTGCTGGCCGCGACTCTGGTGGCGGTGACGGTGACGGTGCTCGAGCCGATCCGGGCCAACTTCTCCTTCGGCCAGATCAACGTCGTGCTCATGACACTGGTGATCGCCGACTGCGTGCCCCGGCGCACGCCCTGGCCCCGGGGCGTGCTGCTGGGACTGGCGATCGCGCTCAAACTCACCCCCGCAGTGTTCCTGCTGTATTTCGTGCTGCGCCGCGACGTCCGCGCGGTGGCGTGGGCGCTGGCTTCCTTCCTGGCCGCCACGCTGCTCGGGTTCGCGCTGGCCTGGCGGGACTCCTGGCAGTACTGGACCGAAACCGTGCACGACACCGACCGCATCGGCAGTGCCACCTGGAACACCAACCAGAACGCGGCCGGGGCGCTGGCCCGGCTCTCGCTGGACGGGCCCACCCAATTCCTGCTCTGGATGCTGACCTGCCTGGCCGTGCTGGCGCTGACCGTCTGGGCGGTGCGCCGGGTGCTGGCCGACGACGAGCCGACGCTGGCGGTGATCTGTGTGGCGCTCTTCGGCTTGGTCGTCTCACCGGTGTCGTGGTCACACCACTGGGTCTGGGCGCTTCCAGCCGTCACCGTTGCGGCCGTGTTGGCCGTCCAGCGGCGCAATGTGGCGCTGGCCGCTGTGGCCGCGACCGGTGTCGCGCTCATGGTGTGGCCGACGATCAATCTGCTGCCCGAACATCAGGAGGCCGGCGCGGCCTGGTGGCGACAGCTGGCCGGGATGTCGTATGTGTGGTGGGCGCTGGCCACGATCGGGATTGCCGGGCTGACCGCTGCGACGCCGTCGACTGCTAGCCCGCGGCGGTCTGGGGGATCCGCACGTCGGGGGGATCTGCTTCCGCGGGTGTGACGGCCGCGTCGCCCTGCTTGATCGTCGCGGCGTAGATGTCGACGTATTCCTGGCCGGAGAGCTTCATCAACTCGTACATCACCTCGTCGATGACCGCACGCTCGATGAACCGGTTGCCGGCCAGTCCGTCGAAGCGGGAGAAGTCCATCGGCTCGCCGAACCGAAC
>JAIOQK010000314.1 GCA_021413425.1 Mycobacterium sp. | reverse complement strand
GGCGGCCGGCGCTTCGGGCTGGCATTCCTGGCCGGCATGGCCGCACCCGCCGTAGTGTTCGCCGCCGCCATGGCCGCCGTCATAATCCTTGGCTGAACGCGGTCCTTGCTATGTTCACTCCGCATTCGACGCACATTCACTCGGCCGACTTGCGGGAGGTTCGGTGGAAGTCGCGCTCTTCATCGCCATCGGCTTCGCCGCATCCTTCGCACTGACCAACGGTTTTCACGACGCATCCAACGCGATCGCCACGCTGGTCGCGACCCGGGGAGCGACGCCCGGGCAGGCCGTCGCACTGTCCGCGGTCTTCAACATGGCCGGCGCCGTCCTGCTCGGCACCGCCGTCGCCGACACCATCGGCAAGATCGTCACCGTCCCGCAGACCCAGATGGTGGCAGTCGTCGGCGCCGGACTGGCCGGGGCGACCGGGTGGAATCTGCTCACCTGGTGGCTGGGTCTGCCGTCGTCGTCGGGGCACGCCCTGGTCGGCGGATTGGGCGGTGCGGCTATCGCCGACGGTGTCCTTTCCGGCTACGGCGGCGCGCAGTCGGTGCAATGGGGCGGCTTCGAGGGCTGGCACCCGACCGGTGTCATCGGAGTCCTTGTGGCACTGCTGATCTCGCCGATTCTCGGATTCCTTTTCGCCTTCGCATTGCTCCGCCTGCTGCGCCTGTTGTCGCGGCGCTGGACGACCCGCTGGTCCGACCCTGTGCGTGCGGGTGGCTGGTTGGCGGCGGCGGGGCTGTCGTTCAGTCACGGCGGAAACGACGCGCAAAAGGCGATGGGCGTGATCGCCGTACTTCTGCTCGCATCCGGCCATACCGACACGTTGAGCGTGCCGCTGTGGGCGAAGATCCTTACCGGCATCGCGCTGACGATGGGCACGGCCCTCGGCGGCTGGCGCATCGTGAAGACCATCGGTCACCGCATCTTCAGCCTCACCCCGCTCGACTCCTTCTCCAGCCAGGTCTCATCCACCGCCGTCATCCTCGGCGCCTCGCTGATCGGCGCGCCGGTGAGCACCACCCAGGTGGTGGCCTCCTCGGTCGTCGGCGTCGGCGCGGGCCGACGCCGGTGGAAGCACGTGCGCTGGCAGATCGTGCGGGAGATGGGCGTCGCCTGGCTGACCACGATTCCGGCAGCCGCCTTCCTGGCGGTCGTCGTCCTTCTCATCTGGAGAGCGGTGTGATGGCAAGAAGCAAGGGTGGTCGCTGGTTCCTCCCGGAAGCGCCAGACGTCATCGGCATGTTGCAGAAGCAGGCCGCGATCACAGCACTGGGAATGGACGCCTTCGCCGCATGGGCGGCCGGCGATACGGGGCGCGCAGAGGAGGTGCGCGCCGCCGAACACGAATGCGACGAAGTGCGCCGGCACCTCGTCGATGCAGTCAGCGAGGCATTCACCACTCCGCTGGAACCCGAGGACCTCTTCCAGTTGTCCCGCGATCTCGACAAGGTGATCAACGGCGCCAAGAACGCCGTTCGCGAGTCCGAGGCGATGGGCGTGCCCCCCGATCAGGCGACCGCCGAGATGGCCGTGCTGCTCAGCGCCGGTGTGGCGCACCTTCGCACCGCGTTCGACGGACTGGAGGACAAGCGCAACAACTCCACCTCTTCGGCCACCGCCTCGGCCGACGCCGCGGTCAAGTCGCAGCGCGATCTGGAACGGGTCTACCGGCAGGCGGCCAGCGATCTGCTGGCGATCACCGACATCCCGGTGGTGGTGGCCCGGCGCGAGTTCTACCGCCGGGTCTCGGCGATCTCCGATGACATCGTGCTGGTCGCCGACCGTATCTGGTACTCGCGGGTCAAGGAATCCTGAGCCCGCTGGCTGCCTAGAACCAGGAGTCGCGCATCTGAAGCGTGGTCCGGTCGAGGGATTCCAGAAGATCAAGCTGTGGAACGGTTTTCGGCAGTTCGTAGCGGAAGAAATAGCGGCCAGCCTGACGCTTACCGTCGAAGAAGTCGCCAGCGTGGCCGTCGGCGGCCAGCATCTGCTCCAGCCACATCCACGCGACGACGATGTGGCCGAAGGCCTCCAGATACACCACGCTGTTCGCCAGTGCGGCGTCGATGTCTCCGGAGGCGAACATCGACGCGGTGACTCCCGTGAGTCGCTGCCAGGAGGTATCGAGTTGATCGGCGAACTCGACGATGTCGCCCCCGCGCCGACGGGCGGCCGCCGTGGTCTCCGAGAGGGCCTGTCCGAGGGCGAGCAGATTGGCGCCACCGCGCATGACGACCTTGCGGCCCAGCAGGTCCAGGCTCTGAATGCCGTGCGTTCCCTCGTGGATCGGGTTGAGCCGGTTATCGCGGTAGTGCTGCTCGACGTCGTACTCCCGGCTGTAGCCGTAACCGCCGTGTACCTGGATGGCCAGGCTGTTGGCCTCCAGACACCATTGCGAGGGCCAGCTCTTGGCGATCGGGGTCAGGATGTCGAGCAGCATGGTGGCGCGGTCGCGCTCCTCATCGGACTCTGCCCCGGATCCTGCACTGTGCTGTTCGTCGACGAGTTTGGCGCAGTAGAGCAGCAGCGCCAATCCGCCCTCGACGTAGGCCTTCTGCGCTAGCAGCATTCGCGCCACATCAGCGTGCTCGATGATCGGGACCTGCGCTGCGGTGGGATCTTTGGATGTCGCCGGCCGTCCCTGGGGACGTTGGCGGGCGTACTCCAAGGACTTCAGATAGCCGGTGTAACCCAGCGCCACCGCACCCATGCCCACCCCGAGGCGCGCCTCGTTCATCATGGTGAACATGTAGGTGATGCCGCGGTGCGGTTCGCCGACCAGATAGCCGACCGCGCCGGGCTGCCCGCCGGGGGAGAACGTGCCGTCCCCGAAATTGAGCACCGTGTTGGTGATGCCGCGCTGGCCCATCTTGTGGTTCAACCCGGCCAGTGCCACATCGTTGCGCTCACCGATCGAGCCGTCGCCGTTGACGAGGTACTTGGGCACGATGAACAGCGAGATGCCCTTGGTCCCCGGCGGGCCGCCGGGAATCTTGGCGAGCACCAGATTGACGATGTTGTCGGTCATCTCATGTTCAGCCCCGGAGATCCACATCTTGGAGCCGAACAGTCGGTAGCTGCCGTCGGGGTGCGGCTCGGCGCGGGTGCTGATGTCGGCCAGCGAGGAGCCGGCCTGGGTTTCCGAGAGGGCCATGGTGCCGGAGAACCGGCCCGCCAGCATCGGGGTGACGAAGGTATTGATCTGATCGTCGGAGCCAAACGTCGCCAGCAGGTTGGCGTTGGCCATGGTGAGCATCAGGTAACCCGAGGTGCTGATGTTGGCCGCGGCGAACCAGGCGAACGCGGCCTGGGCCACGGTGGTCGGCAACTGCGCGCCGCCGAAGCGGTGATCGGCGGTCATCGCGACCAGATCCGCCTGTGCCACCGCGTCGAGGGCTTCTTTGACCTCGGGGATCACAGTGACGGTGGTGCCGTCGAAGGTCGGCTCGTGGGCGTCGCTCTTTTTGTTGTGGTTGGCGAAGTACCGGGTCGCCAATTGCTCGCACAACTCCAGCACCGCATCGAAGGTCTCCCGCGAGTGCTCGGCGAACCGTTCCCGCTTGGTCAGTTCGTCGATCCGCAGCCAGTCATAGAGCAGGAACTCCAGATCGCGCTTCGAGAGCAACACCGACTGCACGGGCTTCCTCCACTCATCGAGAGTGCGCACAGATCGCGTTATCGGGCGAAAAGTCGATCCAGGCGCACTCTCGATCGTCTACCCGCGGCAGCCCCCGACCCAACCGGCGGGGGTGACTTCACAGAACGTATCGGAGCTGGCCTGCTTGGGGTAGTGCCTGTCATCGGCGAAGGTTCGGTCGTTCGGCCACCGATGACGACGCCGAAGGCAAGCGTCGAGCGGACGGTACTCAGTGACCCAGGCGCGACACGCTGGAAACCGCGGTTGCGGTGAGGGCGGAGGTGATGCGGCGGGTCTGCTCAGCCGTGTCCGACGGCCTGGCAGTTCATGTCCATGCTTCCGCTCGTCGAGGCGGGGGCACCCGCTGCGCCGACCTGTCCGGCTCTGGTCAGCGGGTTGGGGTTGCTGGCGCCGGCCTGCGTGTTGGGCATCGCCATGCTGCTGCACTGCGGCGCCGGCGCGGGCTCGGCGAATGCCTGCGGTGCGAGCCCGAACGTGATGCCGCCGAGCATGATTCCGGCAGCGAGCACGCGGCGGGCAGTAAGGGCTGCGAGGCGGTGGTTAGCGGTGCGGTTCATGGTTCCTCCTGGTTGTCTTTCGGACCGAGGTTGTTCGGCCTGATTCGACTCTCGCCCACGCCGGCACCGGATTCTGTCCCTCAGTCGGGCCAGCGCACGGCCGATCTTGTTGTCCACCGAATGGAGGACAGGTGGGCGGGTCGCTGACCTGTTGGTCCCGAGGGGCTGTGCGACGATCGACTGATGCGGGAAACCTTCAACGACAAGCGGGTGACGGTGGTCGTGGCCGACGACCACCCCCTGTTCCGGGATGGCCTGGTACGGGCGTTGACCGGTAGCGGGCTGGTTGAGGTCGTTGCTGAGGCCGAGGATGGACCGGCGGCACTCGCGCTGATCAAGGAACACCGGCCGCAGGTGGCCCTCCTGGATCATCAGATGCCGGGTATGGACGGCGGCCAGGTCGCGGCCGCGGTGCTGCGCGACGAATTGCCGACCCGCGTTCTGCTGGTGTCGGCCAACAGCGATGCGGCGATCGTCTACCACGCGTTGCAGCAGGGCGCGGCGGGGTACCTGCCCAAGGAGTCAACCCGCTCGGAGATCGTCGATGCGGTGATCAGTTGCGCGCAGGGCCGCGACGTCGTCGCGCCGCAATTGGCGTCAGGGTTAGCCGTCGAGATCCGCCGGCGTGCCGAGCCGACGGGGCCCACGCTGAGTGCGCGCGAGCGGGAAGTGCTAGCCCTGATCGCCGACGGCGGCAGCATCCCGATGATCGCCAAGCAGTTGTTCCTTGCGCCGTCGACGGTCAAGACTCACGTCCAGCGGTTATACGAGAAGTTGGGTGTCGGAGACCGGGCGGCCGCAGTTGCCGAGGCGATGCGCCGGGGAATGCTGGATTAGCGCGTGCGAAAGATCTTCGGCCGCGCCATGGATTTTCTGACCAGCGAGCCGCTGCGGATTCGATCCTTTCTGCGGCTCGTTTTAATCGCGTTGATCGCACTGCTCGTCTACCACTCCAACGTCGCCCACCGTTTCGAGAATGTCTTCAACGCAGTGCTCATCGCGTACGCCGTCGCGGCCGTCGGGTGGCTCATCTTCGTACTCCGGCGGCCCACCCGCTGGTGGTTCGGATGGGCTTCGACCTTCGCTGACGTAGCGATCGTGCTCGCACTGTGCATCGCCTCGGGCCCGGCGACCGTCTCCCTGTATCCGATCTTCTTCCTGCTGCCCATCTCAGTGGCCTTCCTGGACAGCCCGGTGATCACCGGGGTGTTGGGACTCAGCGCATCGCTGGGCTATCTGCTGGTGTGGGTGGTCTATGCAACCCGGGACCAGAAGATGGGCGACCACATCCCGGCTCTGGTGTATGTCCAAGTCGGCTGTCTGCTGTGGTTGACCGCGGCTATCACAGCATTGTCGTTCACCCTTGCCCGGCGGCGGGCGAGGGTGCTGATGTTGCTCGACGTGCGCCGCCGTCTGCTCGCCGAATCGATGCGTGCCGACGAGCGCAACAACCGGGAACTCTCCGAGCAGTTACACGATGGGCCGCTGCAGAATCTGCTGGCCGCGCGGCTGGATCTCGATGAACTGCGCGAGCATCCGAGCCGGGAAGGGTTCGACCGCCTCGACCGAGCGTTGACGGAGCCTGTGACCGCTCTCCGGACCACCGTGAGCACGCTGCATCCGCAGGTTCTGGCCCAGGTCGGGTTGAGCGCTGCGGTACGTGAGGTTGCCGAACGCTACGAGCAGCGCTGGGGGACACCGGTCCACGCCGATATCGCCGAGGTGGGCCGCCCGGAGGCTCAGACTCTGATTCATCGGGCCGCGCGCGAACTTCTCACCAACGCCCACAAGCACTCGCGTGCAACCCGGTTGGAGATCGCTCTGCATCGCGACGACGGGGCTACCTCGCTGCGGGTCACCGATAACGGAGTCGGATTCGATCCTGAGATCCTGGCTCTCCGGGTCACCGAGGGCCATATCGGACTCGCGTCACTGATCGTCGCTATCGAAGCTACCGGCGGATCGGTCGAGTTTGCGGACCGCCCGGGCGGTGGCACCATCGTCACGGCCACCGTGCCCGACGAGCCGGTCGAGGAGCGCCTGGTTCTGGCGTAGCCGGGCCCATGCACCGCCGATGTCGCCACCAGCCGCGCCGCCACAGGACGTCTTGCCGCGCCGCACCCTGCCGCTCTGGGTGGCCGTTGCCCTGTCAGTCGCCACAGTCGGACCCACACTCGCGATGGCCGGTAACGGGCAGGGACTGGCGGGCATGGTCGGCAAGGCCGTCCCTCTGGTCTTCGTCATCGGTTTGGTGGGAGTGTCGCTGGTGGGCTATAGCTTCGTCCGGCTGACCCGCTACCTCAACCACGCCGGCTCCGCCTACGCATTGGTGGGGGCGACGGTGGGCCCGCGAGCGGGTTTCTTCTCCGGATTCGCGATGCTGGGCGCCTACGTTGGATTCTGCATCGGCACACTGGCACTCACCGGAGCCTTCGCCAACTCATTGCTCGCCGAGATGCAACACGGGGCGGCTCAGCCCTACCAACTGCCCTGGCTGGTACCGGTGGTGATCGCTACCGCACTGTCCTTCGTGCTGACGGGCCGCGACGCGCGAGTGCTGGCCAAGATCCTGCTGGCGATCGAGGGTGTCGGAATCATCGCGATGGTGGTGCTCGCAGTCGTCATCATCGTCCGCGGCGGCGCGCAACCGACCGGTGTGGACTTCAGCACCTTCTCGGCCTCCGGGGTATCGGGGGCCGCCGTCATGGGAGGTGTCGTCGCGGCGTTTCTGTGCTGGGCCGGGTTCGAGGCCTGCGCGTCGATGGGGGAGGAGACCACCGACCCGCAGCGCAATATCCCGCGTGCACTGATCGGCACGCTGGTTCTGACCGGCGTGCTGTTCGTGGCGGTGATGTTCGCTCAGACAATCGGCTTCGGAACCGACAAGGCCGGCTTGGATGCCTTCCAGCATTCCGACAACACTCTGGGCGAGCTCGGCGACACCTATATCGGGGAGTGGTTCAGCCTGCTCGTGATTCTCACCGCGACGGTCGGGGCGTTCGGATGCAACATGGCGACTGCGGCCACCTCAGGCCGCATGCTGTTCGCATTCGGCCGGGACGGGTTCGGTCCGAAGTGGTTGGCGCACATCGATCCCGTCACGGGCGGACCGCGCCGCGCCACCTGGCTCGTCGTCGCGGTGGCGTTCGGAGCCAACATCATCTGCGCCGCGACCGGATGGCCGCCCGCGGATACCGGCAACCGGGCGATCGACACCTATTTCATGTTCGCAGTTGCCGGATCGGTCTGCCTGATGGTGTGTTACCTGATGGTCGAGGCCGCCGCCATCTGGTTCGTCGGCGCACCCCGGTTCACCGTCGTACACGGTGGAACCGGAAAGGCCCCCGGGATAGCGTTTCCCGCACTGGGGGCACTGGTGATCCTCACCGCTGTCTGGTTCAGCGTCAAGGACTCCGCCACGTGGTCAGCAGCACCGATACTTGGATTGTATTGGTGCGCATTGGGATTGGTCACTGCCGTCGCCCTTTCCCGAACTGCCCAGCGGGTCGGGACCGCTCTCGCTGCCGAGTTGAAGATACCCTCTGTCGCTCACGTCAGGTAGTCGAAGGTGCTCACCATCCCTGCTTCGGCGTGGTAGGTGTTATGGCAGTGCATCGGCCAGTAGCCGGGGTTGTCGGCGAGAATCGCGATTTTCACGGACTGGTCGGGGATCACGATCACGGTGTCCTTGCGTGCACCCAGTGTCCCGTCGTCATTGAGCACCGCGAAGGTGTGCCCGTGCAGGTGCATCGGATGCCACATCCGGGTCTTGTTCGTGAAGGTCATCACGGCCTGCTGACCCTGCCGGACGGTGAGCGGCTTGTTATCCGGATAGGGGCCGTTGATGCCCCACTGGTACATGGTGTCGGAGGCAGTCAGATCCGCCACCAATTCGGTATCGGCCTTGGTGAATCTCAGCTGCGACTCCGGCGTGGCGGTGAACATGTCGACGGTGCCGACGCGTCCGTTGAGTTCGGGGGGCTGGAATCCGGCGGGTGGCGCGCTGCCCGCCCCGGTGGATAGTAGGGCACGCGCGAGGGCGTTCTTGCCCTCGGCCAGCGCCACCAACGGGAACACTCCGTCGGCTGCGGTCACGATCACGTCGTAACGCTCGCCCATCCCGATCAGCAGTGCGTCGACGTCGGTCGGTGCGATCGGGAAGCCGTCGGTGTGGGTGACCGTCATCCGGTGCCCGGCCAAGGCGACCCGGAAAGCGGTGTCCGACCCGGCGTTGATGAATCGGATTCGGATTCGCTGGCCGGGCTTGGCGACGAAGGAGGTGGGCGCGTCCGGAATTCGGCCATTGATGACGTAGTAGGGGTAAATCACGTCGCCGGGGTCGCCACCGAGCAGCGTGCTGCCACCCGCGCCGGTTTCGCCCATGCCGCCGCCCATTCCACCCATGCCGCCGCCCATGGCGCCCATGCCGCCCTTCTCGAGGTCGTCGAGGATCTGTTGCGGAGACCTCCCGACACCGTCGGTCCAGTCGTCGAGCATCACGATCCACTCGGCGTCGTAGTCGGCGGGTGCCTTGGGGTCGTCGATGATCAAGGGCAGGTAGAGCCCGGTGTCCAACTCCACGCCGACGTGCGGGTGTGCCCAGTAGGTGCCGGCGTCGGGCACTGAGAATCGATAGGTGAACGATTCACCGACACCGACATTGGGCGTCGCGGGCTCCGCGCCGTCCATGTCGTTCTGCAGGGCGATGCCGTGCCAGTGCATGGAGGTGGGCTTCTGCAGCCGGTTGGTGAGGGTCACTGCGAGTTCGTCGCCGACATTGGCGCGGATCAGCGGACCCGGGATGGTGTCTGCGTAGCCGAGCGTCTTGACGACCTTTCCACCGATGTCGACCGTGACCGGTCGCGGTGTCAGCGTGGTGCTCACCGTGCGGCCGGTGTGCGGTCGCGCCGCCTCGGCGGCTTTGATGGCCTCAGCGAGCTCCGGGCTGACCGTGGTGGGTTGGGTCTGCAGCTCCGCCCCCGGGCCCGCCGTTCGGGTGCATGCGGCCAGCGCGGCGCCGGCGACCAGGCTGCCGGCCAGAAAAGTCCGTCGGCTCAGGCGCCAGTGGTCCGAAGTGTTGCGTGTCATATAAACCTCAATTCCTTCATTTCCAGTCGGTTGTTTCTCGCAGAGTTACGTCCAGACCACTGCTGCGGCATCCTGCGGCGGACGGGCAAGCGGATGCCCGGTGCCGAGCAGGTCGGCGGTGATCGCCGCGCAGAAGTGGTCCATCGGCAGGTCGAAGACGGTGTTGCTCATCGGTTCCTCGGCGAAGTAGCCCAACCGCTCGGCGACAACGAAGAGAGCCATGATGAGAATCCCGACAATGATTCCGCTAACGGCCATATGCGCGCCTGCATCCATCCGGGTGCACACCATGATTCCGAAGAACCACGCCAGGCCACGGACGAAGAACGCATAGTAGAGCGGGATGGGCTGGTTGCGAATCCGCTCCAATCCGCCCGCGGCGGTGGCCTGCGCGGTGTTCAGGTTCGTCAGGATCACCCGGCCCTGCCGGTCGATATGGTCGGCCAGCACAAGATCCCTGGCTTCAGCCGCCTGACGGTTCAGTAGTTCGCCCGTGGTGGCATCCGGGGGATCCTCGGGCGTCAGCTGCCCGACAGCCGCGGCGATGGGAGTGCGACGTAACTCCGCGGCCAATTGCCACGCATGGCGGACCTGGCGGCGCCGCATCCGGTCGATCGTCACCGCCATCTCATCGGAGCGGTCGTCGACAGCGGTGAACGCGTTGTTGAGCGCGCGACAGTTGGCGACGACAGTGCCCCACAGGGTTCGCGCCTCCCACCAACGGTTGAAGGCGGTGCTGTTGCGAAAGCCGATGAAGATCGAGACCACGACCCCCAGCAGTGGCACGGCCGCGGCCGCCCCCTGCAACGGCAGCGCACTGCCGAGCAGCACCATCGCAGTCGCCACTATCACCACTGCCAGGAGGTCGTAACGCAGTTCCCGCAGCACCAGACCCGCCAGCTTGACCGGGCCGAGGACTCCCGGACTGCGGATCACCGGGTGTCTCCGGAGTTCGGGTTCATCGGCTGGGGTCGCCGTTCCACCGGAAGCTGTTGACGTACTTACCCATGTCCTGCGCGATCTGAAGGTTGGTTCCCGACGGCGGGCCGGGACCGAAGTCAGGTCCGAACGCGTGGTAGGGGCCGGTGGCGAATGCGATGAGGGCCAGATCGTTCTTGACCGCGGTCATCACCAGGATGCGGACTCGGCTGTAGGCGGCGTCCGAACTCTGCGGCCAATCGTCGGCGATCTCGCCGTAGCCCGGCTCGTAGCCGACCATCGCATTGGGAATTTCGAAGGCGAGCTTGGCATCCGGATAAGCCCGCTTGATCACTGACCGGGTGACGTCGCGAGCAGACCGCCCGCCGGCCGGTTCGGAGAACATCTGCATCACGCCGCCGTCACCGGCGGTCAATCGTGCTGTGACTCCGTTCTTACCGGTGGTGATCTCATATATCGAGCTGGGCGCGGGGTAGGCCACCGAGAACTCGCCGCCCGCAGGCTCGAAACGGGGCAGGGTCATCACCGGCATTCCGGTCGGCGGCCGGCCGCACTCCGGCGGACACATGTAATGGGCGATGGTCGGGGTCAACACAACTGCGGTCACGCCGAGCGCCACCGCTGCGGCCGTGACCGTCATTCCCCAGCGGCCGAGCAGCCAGTTGAACCGCGGGCGCCGCAACGCAGGCGCAGCATAGGTTGCCGAGCCCAGGGCGTAGCCGGGGTATGTCTGCTCCGGCGCCCCGGTGGCGGATGGCAACTGGCCACTGGACTCTGGCTGCGGCCGCTGCCTGCCGCGCCGGTCGCGCCGGGACTGCGATGACGAGGCCCGGGTGGCGGCCCCGCAGGCCGGGCAGAACGCCATATCGGGAACGACGTGTTCGCAGTGCGGGCACAGCAGCGGCTCATCCTGCTGGATCGGGTCGGGGTATTCATGCAGCAGCGCGATCTGCAGTGACAGCCTCAGGCCGAGTAGCACCGCAACAGTGATGGCGAGGTGTAGCAGTACCATCGTGAGCTGCGGTACGCCGATGATGTCGATGACACCCACCGCCGCGTGTGCAACCAGCGCTGCCGCAGCCAGCAGTCCCAGTGTCAGCCTCACACGGCCATCGTGCGAGCCGCGCGGGCGGAACCACAGCGCGACGCCGACCATCCCGCCGGCTGCCGCGGCGCTGATCGGGATCGTCACCCCGCACAGCACGGCCTCGATGACCAGTCCTTTCACAGGTCGCGCATGCGCGATGAGGCCGGTCGTCACTTGCGGGGCCAACCGGGTCAGGCTTGCCGCAGCGGTGAAGATCAATGCGGCTAGGGCTCCGATCATGAAGCCGTCCAGCGACTCTCGGCTCCGTGGCCGCAGTAGGCGGATCAACACCGTGGGCACGACCATCATCGCCATGCCGACTGTTGGGACGATCAACCCTTCTCGGAGTAGGTGATGCAGGGCCAGGCCCACCGACATCGGAACCCCATAGCTATGTGCGATCACCTGACCGCTCACCAGCACCCAGATCGTTCCCAGCAGGGCGCCCAGCAGGGCCGCGAGCGCCAGTGATGCGCGGGGCATGTCGCGGTCGGCACCGGATGCACGCAGGTACAGCACGAATAGCAGGGGGAGCCCGAGCGCGCCGACCGCGATCGCCATCGACGGCAGACGCAGCAGCGCGGCCGCCAACAGGCCGACGGCACCAATCGCAATGATCACGAGGAACGGCTTGCGCGACCCACTCGGCAGATGCGGGAACAGCGAGCTCGCCAGGTGGGGAAGCAACACTCCTTCGCCGGGAGCGGCACCGAAGGTCTTGCGGCGCAGCCACACTGCGCTTTTGCCGGGCTCGGCTAGTGGATCGCTGCCGCAGCGGCCGCAGAAGTTGCCCGCCGGTACCTCCACCTGGCACCGGCGACACTCGACGGTCGGAACGGGCGTCTGCGCGGCGGTCATGGCAGCAGCTTCTGGAGCACGAGGATGTTGCGAACCAGGTTGTCGACATTGGGGGTACCCAGTCCGGTGACGAGGTCGTAGCCCGGTCCGGCGAGGGCGACGGCGTTTCCGCCGAGGACGATGTCGCGGAAGGCCGGCAGCCGGGCGCCTTCAGCGATCCGATACAGCAATGGGTTCACGTCGCCCAATAAGCGGCCGCCGTTCTCGGTCAGGTACTGGTTCATCGCAGCGGCAATGCCGGCCCAGATCGGTGCTGCCAGGGAGGTGCCGCCACCGACGATGACCTTCTGGCCGAAGACGATCTTCATGCCGGTGAAAGGGTCGGCGATCGCCGAGATGTCCGGGGTCAATCGTCGGCCCGGACCCTCGTCGATGGTCAGTTGGCTCTGCCACGCGGGGCGGTCGAACAAGGCTGACACCCCGCCGGCCGTGCCCTGCGACAGTGGCGCGTCGAACCAGGCCTGCTCCGCCAGCCAGCCGCCGGAAGCGTCGGTCGACAGCGTGGTTCCACCCACGCTGGTCATCTCCGGCATGGACGCCACCGCGTCCAGGCCGACGTTGTCGTCATTCGGCGGTGAGGACCACTCCTCACCGCCCTTGCATTCCAGTCCGGCCAGATCACCGCTGGCATCGAAGGCGGTGGTGCCGGTGCGGTGGGCGTTGCGCATCGCCGCCCGCACCGGCTCAAGGTCCGCGGCGGTGATGAGTTTGTCGCAGCCCCATCCGATGGAGAAGCTCCACACCGCGCCCGGGTAGCGGGCCGTGGTGTCTTCCATCATCTCCGCTATCCGCACGTAGGCGGCATCGCCGGTGACGGTCGGGCGCGCGTTGACCAGAACCTTCTTGGCATCCGGCGCCAGCGCGTGCACCGCCTGGAGGTCCATGGTGGTCTCGCCGTGTGCCTCTGACGGCCGATCTCCCACCACCTCAGGGGTGAACTGCGGAAGGTTGAACGTCGCCGAGAACGTGTCGAGATCAGCCTGATCGAATCCATCGAATCCGAACACCACGACGGTCCCGCCCTTGCCGGTGTAGCCGTCGTCGCGCAAGGGTTTGACGTTATAGGCCTGCAGCAGCGCATCAGGTGTAAGGCCCTGGCCGGGAACCTCTTTCGGGAACGGCCCGGGCCATGATTCGTGATGCGGGGTGTAACTGAGGATGCGGCCCAGCCCGGCAACCTCGGTCCGCAGCCCGGTCGGAACGACAGGTTGCCGCGGTGAGGCGTAGTAGAGCTGTCCACGCCGGCCGCGGTAGCCATGGACCGGGACTCCAAGAGCCTCCTCGATCCGGCCGCCGTCACCCTCCAGCAGTGCCCAGGTGTCACCGGGCCGCCACCGCACTGATAGCTCCGAGCGCTGCGCCCACTTGATCAGCGCACTCGGCCGCTCGGCGCCGTTCAGCGCGGCGGTCAGCCGGACCGTTGTGCCCCGGCTGGGGCCGAGGTCTGTCGAGCCGGCCAGCAGGGCCGCGTACGGCCCGCCGATAGCGACCGACACGGATTGGCCATCGGGGCGGTGCTCCTCAGTGAGGGTCACCGCCCCGGCGACAGTGACGACCGCGAGAGCTGCCGCCAGCGCGGTACGCCGGCGCGACCAACGGTTCATTTCCCGACCGGCCTACTCAGCCACCGGTGATGACGTTGCCGGGCAGGGCTGTCGGAGCGGGACGGGCGGTGACCGTCGGAGAGAATGAACCGTTGCCGCCGCCCGGGGTCATTCCGCCCGGATTGATACCGCCGGGGGTCACGTTCTTCTCCGTGGGGGTCGGCTTCTCCGACGGCATCGCTGGGTCCGACATCGACGGAGCGGGCGACTCTGTCGGCTTCTCGGTGGTGCTACTGCAGGCCGCCAGGGCGCCGAGGACTGCGGCGGTCCCGGTCAGCAGCGCAACGCCACGGGTAATGCGAGGTGTAGACATGGTGTTCCTTTCCGCGCCCGATCAGCCGGACGACACAATCTATCTAGCCAGCAACGGCCACGGGTTTCTATCGGGCGATCGGTCCGATTCCTCTCCGCTGATCAGCCGATGGCCGGTTCATCTGGGACGGGGCCGATTGGGGGACAGGAGTCAACCGGGCGACCATGCCAGGCTCGAGCGAGACACTCCCGTAGCGAGCAACTCACGAAGGTAGGTTGAGCCGATGCCAGCAACGCATGTCGGAACGTCGGTGTCCGCCCGGATGGGGGCGGGTGTGGCCGCGGTCGCCGTGGCACTGGGTGTCGCCCAGTTACTCGCCGCGTTCTTCTCGCCGGCCGCTGACTCCCGCACCGCCGTCGGAACCGCCGTGATCAATCTGACCCCCGGGCCGGCCAAGGAATGGGCGATCCAGACCTTCGGGACCTCCGACAAGTTGTTCCTGTCGGTGATGGTGCTTCTGGTCATCGGGGTGCTCGCCGCGGTGACCGCCATCTGGGAACGATCCCGCGTCCCAGTGGGCAGCCTGGCCATCCTCGTCGCCGGTGTGGCCGGCTGTGCGGCGGTGCTGTCGGTGACCGGGGCGCGCCTGCCCGATGTCATCCCCACGGTGGTGGGCACCGCGCTGGGCATCGTCGTGCTGCGCCTGCTCACCCGGCCACGATCGAAGGACACCGATACCGACCGCCGTCGTTCTCTGCTCACCGGTGTGGCACTGGGCGCCGGTGCACTCAGTGGCGTGCTGGGCGTCGTGGTGAACCGACGGCTGAAGTCGGTCTCGGGCGACCGTGAGTCCTTCGCCCTCCCGGACGTCGCTTCGCCGGCACCGCCAATTCCGCCGGACGTCGAACCCAAGGCGACGGGCCTTCCCAGTTTCATCACCGGCAACGCCGACTTCTACCGGATCGACACTGCGCTGAGTGTGCCGCAACTGTCCCGGACCGACTGGAAGTTGCGCATCCACGGCATGGTCGAGAAGGAGATCACCTACACCTTCGACGACCTGGCTCGTTTCGAGCCGGTGGAGAAGGCTGTCACCCTGATGTGTGTGTCCAACCCCGTTGGCGGGGAGCTGATCGGCAACGCGATGTGGACGGGGTATCGCATCCGGGATCTGTTGCGCACCAGCGGCATTCGTCCAGATGCTGACATGGTGCTGTCCACGTCGGTGGATGGCTTCACAGTAGGGACACCGGTGGAGGCACTCACCGACGATCGTGACTCACTGCTCGCGATCGGGATGAACGGAGTGCCCCTGCCGGTCGAACACGGTTATCCGGCCCGGCTGGTGGTTCCCGGTCTGTACGGCTTCGTCTCGGCCACCAAATGGGTGGTGGACCTCGAACTCACCCGCTTCGACCGGGCGCAGGCCTACTGGACCAAGCTGGGCTGGTCGGCACAGGCACCGATTAAAACCGGATCACGCATCGACGTACCCCGCAATGGCGCGCGGCTCCCCGCCGGACCGGTGACCCTCGGCGGCGTCGCCTGGGCGCAGCACCGCGGTATCAAGGCCGTCGAGGTTCGCATCGACGACGGCCCCTGGCAGCCGGCCCAACTTGGGGCCGCGTATTCCAAGGACACCTGGCGGTTGTGGACCTTCGACTGGCAGGCCACCCCCGGCCCGCACGCCATCACCGTCCGGGCCACCGACAACAACGGTGCGGTGCAGACCGGCGATCAAGTCGGCCCGATGCCCGACGGCGCTACCGGGTGGCCGTCGATCTCGGTTGACGTCCGATAGCAACCCCGATGGCCGAATCCACGCTCAGTGGGACACTGCAGGCCAACGGGGTGGGCACCGTGGTGGGCACGGTCGTCAACCCCGCCGGCCTGACATTGGCCAAAACCGTTCCGCTAGAACGGGCGACAGCGTTCGTCGACCCCGGGCTCGGGGCGAGCCCCACCTGGCACGGCTTCGCCATCGACCAGAGCGGCATTGCGTTCACCGATGCCATCAGCGTTGTGGGTGACCACAGGGTACGCATCGACCCCGAGGGCTTGCGGTCCATCGGTGGTGGAATGGCCTGGGCACCTGGCTTTTTCGTCGATCAGGACGGCACACCCGTTCCCGAGTGCGCCCGCGGGACGCTGGCCCGCCTCGACATGTGCCTGGCCGACGCCGGTCTGCAGGCCCGGGTGGGCCACGAGATCGAATTCCTGCTCGTCGGTCCGGATGGCAGCAGGCTGCCTGGTGACCTGTGGGCGCAATACGGGCTGGCCGGTGTGCTCGAGCACGAGGCGTTCATCCGGGATGTGATGGCGGCGGCGACACCGGCCGGAGACGGGATCGAGCAGTTCCATCCCGAGTACCGCGTCAACCAATTCGAAATCTCACTTCTTCCCGCATCCCCGGTCGCCGCGGCAGATCAGCTTGTCCTGATGAGAACAATCCTGGGACGGGTCGCTCGCGTTCACGGGTTGCGGGTGAGCTTCTCCCCGATGCCGTTCGCGGATGCGGTGGGAAATGGCGCGCACCAGCATGTCTCGCTGTCGCGCGGTTCCACCCCGGTGTTCTCCGGTGGGAGCGGTGCGCAGGGAATGACAGCCGACGGCGAATCCGCGATCGGCGGGATTCTTGCCGGCCTTGCGCAGGCACAGGCGATTTTCTGCGGGTCGATCGTGTCCGGTCTGCGGATGCGCCCCGGAAACTGGGCGGGCGCCTACATCTGCTGGGGAACCGAGAACCGCGAAGCGGCGGTGCGTTTCGTGCCTGCTACGCACGGCAATCCACACGGCGCGAACGTCGAGGTCAAGATCATCGATCCGTCGGCCAACCCCTACCTCGCCACCGCCGCCATCCTCGGTCTGGCGCTGCACGGAATCCAGGATTCGGTTCCACTACCGCCGGAAGTCACCGTCGATCCCGACTCGTTGACGCCCGAACAACGCGCGCAGTGCGGCATCCAAGCCCTCACCACCAGCCAGGCCGAGATGCTGTCGGCCCTGGATCGCTCGCCCACCATGCGCGGGATCCTCGGCGACGCGGCCGTGGACGCCACTCTTGCCGTCCGACGCTTCGAACAGGAGCACTACGGCGAGCTTTCCCCGGCGCAACTGGCCGACAAATTCCGGATGGCCTGGAGCCTGTGAGCGTCGGGTCCGCCTTCTAAGCGACATCGCGCTGAGCCGCTTCCGTTATCGC